>NZ_JBFTIZ010000117.1:0-11272 GCF_056395165.1 Pedobacter sp. 10L46_2 | reverse complement strand
AGTTTTCTGTGAACCGACCTAGCGTTCATTTGGCTCTTTTTCTGAGCCAAATTAATGCAGCCGGGGAGCAGAATGAGAGCTTACCTCTTATTGTTGTGCAAAATATTGTGAAAACCTTCCTTCTAATTCATTGAATTGTTTTGTCAAACTCTGACTTAATTTAGTCTCCTTATTTGCCTCAGTTATTTTTGCCATTTGATTTAGGAACGACATACCAAGTTGTACGTTCTGTCCGCCAATAAATTTGTTTTTGCTCTTAGATACATCGGCAAGGTAAGTAAGTTCCTTTTGTATATAGGCTGCAGATTTTTCGATTAGAGCATTGGCTCTCTTGCTGTCATTCAAAGTATACAGATTCTCAGCCATAAAATATGCCCCCATCATAGAACGCATACCATAGAACTTATCAGGCATTACTTCGAAATAACGGTTCGCAACTTTTTTAGCATCTTCAATTTTTCCTTCTTTAACAAGACCGGTAATAGCATTATTAAACATGCTTGTAAAAATAGAGATATCGTCTGATGATTGCGTGTCAAGATAACGCGCATTCTTTACATTGCCCCATTTGAATTTATTCATCAGGTTATTGTATAGAACAGGCGTATTTACCAAATCGCTTTTTCCAGCGGCGCTATCTATTTTTAAAGGCATTAGTCGTATCGCAAGCCCTTCGTTATATAAATAGTTGTCCAGGCCATTGTATTGCTCTGAAGGCACTGTACTGGCAAAATAAATTGGTCTTTTCCAGTTATTGTGAACAAGGATGTCAAACATTGCTAAAGTACCTTTAGTAACGTAGTTCTTATTAAATTTCCATTCAAGAGCAGGAACAATTTTAGCTGAGTCTGCGGCATTAACTACCCCGTTTTTAATGACGTCAGCACGGTTTACAGTAAGTTTAAAATTTTTGGTTGGGATAAAGTTTTCTTTTGTACCGTCATTTAAGGGAAGTTTATCTTCATCATTATCAGAAGTTAATACTTCAAAAATCTTACTCAGTTCAATTGAACCTGCAATTTTATAATCCTGATAATACATTACATCTCTATTGCCTTGTACATATTGAGATTCTTTCATGCTTATCGGCAATGGCTCAGATTCATTTTGCTTACGCTTCATTCCATTTATATACCAATCAGTATCAAATAAGCTTAGGTTTACCAGACGGATATCTGGTCTAACATTTTCAACTTCCTGTATGTACCAAAGCGGATAGGTATCATTATCACCGTAGGTAAATAGAATTGCATTTGGTGCACAAGACTCTAAATAATCAACCGCTATATCATGAGCAACAAGCTTAGTAGAACGATCATGATCATCCCATCCTTGTGCCGCCATAATTACGGGTGCAGCAAACAATCCAACAACTGTTGCCAGAACAGCACCTGTAGCAGGGGTGACCTTCTTAAATAGCCACTCTTTTAAAGCCAATGCTCCCAGACCTATCCATATAGCAAAGGCATAAAAGGATCCGGCATAGGCGTAATCCCGCTCCCTTGGCTCCATAGGCTTTTGATTAAGATACAATACAATAGCCATACCAGTAAAGAAGAATAACAAGGCTATTATACCTGCATCTTTTTGATTACGTTGGAAATGCCATATTGCTCCCAGCAGTCCTAATATAAGCGGCAAAAAGAAGAATCTATTGTATGCATTATTGTCGGTTATAGTTGGAGGGAGGTGAGTTTGATCGCCCAGGCGAGCAGCATCTATCGGTTTAATCCCACTTAACCATTGACCTTCGTACAAACTTCCTTGTCCCTGATCGTCATTTTGACGACCAACAAAGTTCCACATAAAGTATCTCATGTACATCTGGCCGGTCTGATAGCCAAAAAAGAATCCAATATTATCTATAAGATTAGGGAAATGGGTATCATCAAAGCCCATCATATCCTTATAATAACCTATATGTCGCGCATCATCACTATACATTCTCGGAAAAGGGGTAGTTCTGTCGTACTCGTAATCAGTTTTTCTTCCAGCTACTTCATATTTTTCAGCACCTTTTCTGTATAGGGTTTTACCCTGTTTAATATCAACCTTTTGTGAGTTATAGTTAGGCCCAAATAGTAATGGTCTATCGCCATATTGTTCCCTGTTAAGGTATCCCAGAAATGAAAAAGCATTATCGGGATCACTATTATTTAGATTAGGATCTGCCTTCGCACGAATAATGATCATTGCAAAAGAGCCATATCCGAATATGATTAATACTGTAGATAATAGCGCAAGGTTGAGGATCTTCTTTTGGTGTTTTATCGAATATCTAATACCCCAAACAATACCACCTATTAATAATATTGCAAAGAAAATAACACCCGACCCAAAACCAAAACCTAAGGTGTTTACAAAGAACAAGTCAAAATAAGCACCGAAAGAAACCAGGTATTGAATGATGCCGTATTGTATAAAGGCTAAAATTAGAATGCCAATTAATCCCGTTTTTACAATACCTGAAGTAGTAGCTTTTTTAGTTTTCCTAAAGTAATAAACAAAAGCAATTGCAGGTATGGTTAGCAAGTTTAGTAAGTGGATGCCTATTGAAAGCCCCATAATGTAGGCGATAAATAACAACCACCTGTCAGCACGAGGTTCGTCGGCATGTGCTTCCCATTTTAATATAGCCCAGAAAACTATAGCTGTAAATAGTGAAGATAGCGCATATACTTCAGATTCAACTGCCGAAAACCAGAAGCTATCAGAGAATGTATAAGCAAGGGCTCCAACAACACCAGCTCCCATAATAGAGATTAGGTTGGCTTTAGAAATCTCTTCTTTATCTTTTATTAAGATCTTTTTGGCTAGGGCAGTAATTGTCCAGAACAAAAATAATATAGTAGCACCACTTGCAACTGCAGAACCCACGTTCATGAAATATGCTACTTTAGTAACATCGCCAAGAGCAAGTAAAGAGAAGAATCTCTGGATCATTAAAAATAAAGGCGCTCCTGGTTGATGCACCACCTGCATTTTTAGAGCAGAAGCTATGAATTCGCCACAGTCCCAAAAACTAACAGAGGGCTCTAGAGTTAAAATATAGGTTAAGGTAGCAATGGCAAAACAGAACCAACCGGTAATGTTATTGATTTTTGAATAATTCATTTCGTTATCAAGTAGTTACTAATGTAAAGGCAATTAATTGCGTCCGAAAATAAAGAATAAGATTGATAATCGTATAATCTAAAGCTGTGTTTAACAAATTTAACGTTCCTGCTTAAGATAATCACTACTTATAATATAGACGATATTGTATGAATTCAGTTATTGTAAAAATGTACGATTAGATTAAAACATGGCTTTATTCCTTAGTATATGCTGTATTCTGTATACATTATTTAAGTAACGTTCATGTAGTGAAAAAATAATTATAAAAATATGATTAGATTAACTGATTGATTTATTGGGAGTAATAAGCAGGGTGGGCTATTTGATATAAAATATTTTATATTTTTTTTATTTGCCCCTTGCAAAATTGAAAAATGTGCGTAGATTTGCATTCCATTTCAAAGCAACCTTTTTAATGGAAGATTGTCCGATAGTATAAGGGTAGTACAACGGTTTTTGGTACCGTTTGTCTTGGTTCGAATCCAGGTCGGACAACTAAACAATATTCGGATTGTGAATTAAACCGCAATCCGATTTTTTTTAACCAGTATTGAAACTTTTCAATAATGCCATTGCAATTTAACCCAGTTAAACTTTTTGCCGGAACCGGTACTAAAGATTTAGCACATAAAATTGCCGAAAGTTACGGCAAGCCTCTTGGTAATGTAACCTTAAGCAAGTTTAGCGATGGTGAGTTTCAGCCTTCTTATGATGAAACTGTAAGGGGGTGTGATGTATTTCTTATCCAATCTACCTATCAGCCTTCTGATAATTTAATGGAACTGTTATTAATGATTGATGCTGCAAAAAGAGCATCTGCACATTATATAACTGCGGTTGTTCCTTATTATGGATTAGCCAGACAAGATAGGAAAGATAAACCAAGGGTTGCAATCGGAGCTAAATTAGTAGCAAATCTTTTAAAATCTGCAGGTATCCACAGGATCATGACCATGGACTTACATGCAGCTCAGATTCAGGGATTTTTTGATATTCCGGTTGATCACCTTGATGGTTCAGTAATTTTTGTTCCTTACATAAAGAGTTTAGGGCTTGAAAACTTAACCATAGCATCACCAGATATGGGTGGATCTTACCGTGCGCGTACTTTTGCTAAGTTCTTTAATGCTGAGGTAGTGATTTGCGATAAGCGCCGTAAGCGTGCTAATGAAATAGAATCTATGTCTATAATTGGAGACGTAGTAGGGTTAGATGTGGTGCTTATTGATGATATTTGTGATACTGCAGGTACATTAGCTAAGGCTGCAGCTTTAATTATGGAAAAGGGTGCGAAAAGTGTAAGAGCGGTTTGTACACATCCGGTATTATCAGGCAAGGCATATGAAACTGTTGAAAATTCGATGCTAACCGAATTGATTGTAACAGATACGATTCCTTTGAAACAAGATAGCCCAAAAATAAGAGTGCTTTCAACAGCTCCATTGTTTGCAAAAGCAATTGCTAATGTGAATGAGCATGGATCAATTAGTGATCTTTTTAACGTTTAATATTAATAACTATATATAATGAAGCCGTTAAGGTTTCAAAACATTTAAAAAACAAAAAAATGAAAACAATCGCAATTAGCGGTTCTCCAAGAGAGAACGTAGGGAAACGCGATGCTAAAGAGCTTCGCTATGAAGGCAAAGTTCCTGCAGTATTGTATGGTGGTAAAGAACAAGCACATTTTGCTGTAGTAACAACTGAATTAAAGGATGCTATTTATACACCAGAAGCTAACTTTGTTGAGATTACCTTAGGTGGTAAGAAAATCAAAGCTATTATCAAAGAATTACAATTTCACCCATTAACTGATTTATTATTACACGTAGATTTTCTTCAGTTATTTGATGACAAAGAAATTCTAATGGAAATCCCTGTTAAATTAACCGGAACTTCTCCAGGTGTTAAAATGGGTGGTAAACTAGTTCAAAAATTACGTAAACTTCGTGTTAAAGCATTGCCTAAAGATATGCCTCAAACAGTTGAAGTAAGTATTGCGAAATTAGAAGTGGGTAATTTATTCCGTGTTCGTGACCTTCAAAAAGGCGCATACGTTATTACTAACACTCCTGAAGATACTATCGTTTCTGTAGGTATGTCAAGAGCATTAAAACAAGCAGAGCAAGAAGCTAACAAGAAATAATTCGAATTAGCTAAATATAAAAAGCAGCACTAAGATAATTAGTGCTGCTTTTTTTGTGAAAATAGAATTACAGAAAATGCATGTCGCGTAAACTATTATCTTTGCAGCAATGAAATACTTAATAGTTGGTTTAGGAAATATAGGACCTGAATATGCTTATACAAGGCATAATATTGGATTTAATATAGCTGATGAGTTAGTTAAGCAGCTGGGTGGTACTTTTTCTAATTTACGGCTTGCCTATTATTCTGAAGTTTCGTTTAAAGGCAAGAAGCTACACGTAATAAAGCCAACTACTTTTATGAATTTAAGTGGTAAGGCAGTAAATTATTGGATGCAGGAGCTGCGTATCCCCTTAGAAAATGTTCTGGTTATTGTAGATGATCTTGCCTTGCCACTTGGCAAGCTGCGATTAAAGATGCAGGGTAGCAGCGCAGGACACAATGGCTTAAGAAGTATTGAAGGTTTGTGCGGTGGACAAGGATATCCTCGTTTACGCTTTGGGATTGGTGATGATTTTCCCAAAGGTAGACAAGCCGATTATGTCCTTTCAAACTTTTATAAAGAAGAGCAGCCGGAATTGCCAGCACTGATAGATACAAGCGTAGAACTAATTAAAAGCTTTGTAACCATTGGCCCGGCAAAAACTATGACAGCCTTTAATAAGTAACTGTAGTATATTTGGTTATTTTCTCATGTAGGGTGGCAAGTTCAAAGGGTTTGCTTATTACATCATTTGCCCCCGCATCCATAGCAGTTTTAGTATCCGTTTCCATAACTGCAGCCGAAAATGTAATTATTGGGATGTTTTCTTTCCCTTTGGCATAACCATTTCTAATCATCCTGATTGCGTCTAAGCCATTTAAAACAGGCATAAAGGTATCCATCAAGATAAGGTCATAATGATTCTCTTTTAGCTTGTTTATTGCATCTTTCCCGTTTTCTACAACGTCTGCATCAATCATCCAATCCTTTAATATCTTCACAATAAGAAATTTATTGATTGGATTATCTTCTGCTACAAGAATTTTGACATTATCGAAAGGAGTGAAATTTTCTTTAGCTACTTTCTGAATGGGTAGTGTTTCTTTTACAATTTCGTACCAGTTTGTAAAACAGAATGTGCTTCCTTTATTTTCTTCACTAAATACTTCAAGGTAGCCGCCTTTGAGTTTGGCAAGGTTTTTTACTATAGATAACCCCAAACCTGTGCCGCCAAACTTTACCGTAGTTTGCTCATCGGCCTGTTCAAACGTCTCGAATATTTTCTCAATGTTTTCCGAAGCTATTCCAATGCCTGTATCAATTACAGAAAATTTAACCTGAATATTATTCCCTTTGCTATTAAGAATTTCTACCCTTAATGTAACACTGCCTTGAGATGTAAATTTAATTGCATTACCTATCAGATTCATTAAAATCTGGTTTAAACGCAATGAATCTGCAAGTACATGGACTGGAAGTTCAGGGGCTAATTCCATTTCTAAATTCAGTTTCTTCTCTTTTGCCCTTATACGTAAAAGATTAATAACTGAATTGCAAACGTTTTGGATATCAGTTGGAGTTCTATTAATTCTAAATTTGCCAGCCTCAATTTTTGATAAATCCAATATGTCATTAATAACGCCCAACAATGAACTAGAAGATATTTCAAGTAATGAAATCATCTCTCTTTGTTCCTCGGTTAAAGTGGTTCTTTCCAGCAGATGGGCAAGACCAATGATCCCGTTTATAGGAGTGCGGATTTCATGGCTCATATTGGCAAGAAAATTTTCTTTTATTCTTTTGCCCTGCTCAGCTTCTTCTTTAGCTTTTATAAGTTCCTTTTGATAAGCTTCCAGTTCTTTGTTCTTTGTTTTTATCTCACGTTGGTTTCTTATAAATTGTATAAAAGAATCAACTTTAGCTGAAGTGATAAACGGATCTAATGGTTTATATAAATAGTCAACAGCGCCGGAATTTAATCCTTTTACCGCATATTTTGTTTCTTTAGAAATTGCTGTTACAAATATGATTAATATGTCTTTTGTTCGAGGATTACTTTTTAGTATTTCAACAAGTTCAAATCCATCCATTTCTGGCATTTGAACATCAACCAAAGCAATTGCAATATCCATTTCCCAGGAAATTCTAAGTGCTTCATTTGGGTTTGTGGTACTAATTATATTAATATCATTTCTCTGTAGCAGTGCCTCAAGCGCTATTATGTTTTCAGGCCTGTCATCAACAATCAATATATTAATCTTCTCCATGTTTTATCTTATCTGAGTGTTAATGTTAACCTATTTTCTGGTAAATGTTGTTTTTTTTGTCTATGATTTTAAATCTGCCTATTTCAGTGCTTCTTAGTGTTTCCTTGGATCCTAAACATAAAAAGCCAAAATTAGCTAAACTATTGTAAAATAATTCAATTACTCTTTTTTGTAAGTCTGTATTAAAGTAGATAAGTACATTCCGGCAGGATATTACTTGAAATTCGTTGAATACCCCATCAGAAGCCAAATTATGAACAGAGAATAGCACATTTTTCTTTAAAGAATGATTAATTTTTGCAGCATCATATTTTGCCGTATAATAATCAGACAGTGTATGTATTGTGCCGGTTTTATGGAAGTTTTCAGAATATTGCTTCATTTTTTGCAAATCATAGATTCCATTCCGGGCATATTCCAGGACATCTACATTGATGTCTGTCCCATAAAAAAAGCATCGTTCGTACAAGTTTTCTTCAGAGAAAAGTATGGCGTAAGAATAAAGTTCTTCTCCGGTAGAGCATCCAGCATTCCAAACTTTGATTCTTTGATAAGATCTTAAATAAGGAATTACATTAGTAGCTACTGATTTGAAAAATAAAGGATCCCTAAACATTTCAGTTACGTTTACCGTCACTTCAACTAAAAAATTCTCAAAATAATCAGGATCATTTGTTAATAATATGCGCAAGTCAAACAGCGATAGCCTTTGAAGTTGCATAATTCTGGTAACCCTTCTTTTTAGAGAAGCAGCAGAATAATCTCCAAAATCAAAACCATGAACATTTCTGATAAAATCTACCAGATCGGCTAGTTGCTCGTACGTTATTGTGTCTGATGATTGATCCATATTAGCTTAACCAAACTCTTAGCATTGATAGCAGTTTATCCATATCTACCGGTTTAGATATGTAATCATTGGCACCCGCCTCAATACATTTCTCCCTATCATTTTTCATGGCTTTTGCTGTTAAAGCAATAATTGGAAGTTTCGAAAAGCGCTTCTCGCTTCTAATTGCTTTCATCGCTTCGTATCCATCCATTTCGGGCATCATAATATCCATTAGAACCAAATCAATCTGTTCGTTCTCGGCCAATCGTTCAAGCGCCTCTCTTCCGTTGTTTGCAATTACAATATTTATATCGTAGAGTTGCAAGGCACTGGAAAGAGCAAAAATATTACGCATATCATCATCGGTAATTAGAATGGTTTTGTCTTTTAATGCTTTTTCAATAGTGGATAGGCCCTTACTTTTATTTTGTGTTTGAATCGTGGATCGGTCGCTTTGTTTAAGCTTGTTCATGAAAAGACTGACCTCATCAATTAATCTGTCATTTGATTTGTTTGATTTCAGAACCATGGCTTCTGTATATCTCATGATATGAGCCATTTTTTCATCGCTTAATTCCATCGCTGTATTTATGATTACAGGCACGTGGGCAAGGGCCGGTTGCGATTTAATCGTATCCAGCAGATCGAATCCGGAAATATCTGGAAGCTTTAGGTCGAGGATAATACAATCAAATGTATGTTCTTCCAGCAGGGCTAATGCCTCTTTACCTGTAAAGGCTTGTTTTACATCAACACCTTTATCGGTAAGCTGCTGGGTTAAAACTTTACTATGAAGCTCCTGGTCTTCAATTACTAAGACTGTATTAAAATTATATTTTATGTACGCTGAACTTAATAGTTCAAACGCCTCGTCAAGTCTATCCTTTTCAATAGGTTTTTTGAGGAAGCCTATTGCGCCTTCTTTTTTTGCCTTACTTTCCTTTTCATTACCTGCCGACATCATGTGTACAGGGATATGTTTTGTTTTGGGGTTTTCTTTTAGCTTTTTAAGTATTGTCCATCCGTCCATAACGGGCAGCATAATATCCAAAACAATAGCATCTGGAAGTTCAGATATAGCCATTTCCAATCCAACATCTCCACTATGAGCAAGAAGAGGTTTAAAACCCTTTTCTATAGCGTAATCATTCAGTACGTCTGCAAAGACAACGTCATCTTCCACTATTAGTAATGTTTGAACTGTGCCGTTCTTGACTGGAAGTAGTACAGGCTCAGGAATTAAAGGAATAATTTTAGCCTCTTCATTTATTTGGTTAATTATCTCTTTCGGATTATTTGAGGTATTTTCCTCAGGGATAAAAAGTGTGAAGGTGCTTCCTAAACCAGGATCACTTATTACCTGAATTTCGCCTCCAAGTATATATGCAAGTTCCTTGCTAATAGATAAGCCCAAGCCCGTGCCACCATATTTTCTGCTTGTCGATCCATCGGCCTGTTGGAATGCCTCAAATATTAGCTTCTGCTTATCTTCCGGTATTCCAATTCCAGAATCCTTTACCGTTATAGCTATTATATTCTTATTTAAGTTTCTCAACTGCTCAGAGTAGAACTTCGTCCCTTTTGCCGCACTGCTTAGATTTAAAGATATCTCTCCATGCTCTGGAGTAAATTTAAAGGCATTTGAAAGGAGGTTCTTCACAATTTGTTCCAGCCTTGCCTGATCAGTAAATATAGATTCGGGTAAGTTTTGTTCAAGAGTGGTTTTAAAAGTGATTTTCTTACTTCTGGCCAATTCGCTAAACAATGCATCCATATCTTGTTGAATGGCCTTAGGCGAGACGTGTTCTATTGTCAGATCTATTTTGCCTGATTCAATTTTCGAAAGATCAAGAATGTCGTTAATAAGCGTTAACAGGTCGGAGCCCGCATTATGTATAACCCCTGCATATTTAATCTGATCTTCGTTTAAATTTTCAGGTCTGTTCTCTTTTAATATTCTTGCCAGAATCAATATGCTATTCAAAGGAGTTCTTAACTCGTGACTCATATTGGCCAAAAACTCAGATTTGTATTTGCTTGAAACTTCCAGCTCTTCAGCCTTTAAGCTCATTGCTTCCCGGGCCTGGTTTACTAGAATATTACGTTCTTCAAGCAATTGAGCTTTTTCTTCCAGTTCGGCATTGGTTTGGCGCAGTTCCTCTTGTTGTACCCTAAGTTCTTCTTCTGATGCCTGTAGCTGTTCTGATTTATACACCAGTTCTTCATTTGTTGTGCGAAGCTCTTCCTGCTGACTTTCCAACTCTTCGGCCTGCTGTTGAGTTTGTTCAAACAAGGCCCTTAATTTAACACGTGCTACTGCACTGTTTATTCCTACACCAATGCTTTCGGCAATTGTGTTTAAAAACACTAGCGTAGATGAATCTGGTTCTTTATTTAAACCTAACTCTATTACCGCTAGCGTTTCGTTTTCGAATAGTATTGGAAGCAGAAAGATATGGCTTGGAAGGGTGCTGCCTAACCCCGATTGAATCTTTATATAATCTGAAGGAACTTTGTTAAGCAGTTTGGATTGCTGCTCAAGAGCTGCCTGTCCAACCAATCCTTCACCAAATTGATATTCCTTTATGGTTCCTTTTGTATTTTCAAATGCATAACCACCAATAAATTTGATGGTTTTTTTTGAACGATTAACCAGAAATACTGAACCAACAGGTGCATGTATATAATTACATATTGAGGTTATTATTTTTGTGCATAGCTCATCAGCCCCCTGCTCTCCACGCATAGCCTCATTTACAGCTGTTGCGCCAGATAGCAACCAGTTTTTTTGTTCGTTTTCAGCCGAAATCCGTTCCAGTTCTATATTAGAGTCTCTGATGTGATTTTCTGTTAGTTTTTGCTGGTCAAAAGTTCTTCTAATATAGGAGAATAGAAACAAGATTAAACAAAAAATGACTACCGCAC
>NZ_JBFTIZ010000116.1:0-11329 GCF_056395165.1 Pedobacter sp. 10L46_2 | reverse complement strand
CCTGGTACGTAGTTCAGGTCAGGAAGTTAAAGTTCTTGGTACTCATTTTAATGTAAATGCATATGACGACGAGAATGGAGTTAAAACTACATTGTTAGAAGGATCTGTAAAGGTGAATAATAATGTTGTTCTGGTTCCAGGAGAGCAATCAGTATTTATAGGAGGTAAGCTTAATGTAAAAGCTGTAAATGCCAGTGATGCGGTAGATTGGAAAAATGGGGAGTTCGTTTTTAATAAAGACCCGCTAACCGATATTTTAAGGAAGGTATCGAGATGGTATAATGTAGATATTGTCTATGTACGCAATCTCGGTTCGCCACTGGATGTCCCTACTTTTAGTGGCTCCGTCTCCCGATTTGAAAATGTATCCGTCATATTGAGGATGCTTGAAGAAACCAGTAATGTGCGCTTTGCCATAGAAGGCAAGACGATAAAAGTAAAATAACCTAACCAACAATCAACAACTAAACAAAACCAAAATGAAAAGAATCAAAGGCAAAGCAAGCTGATATTTCCGCGCAGGTTTTTAAGAAAAAAGCTATGAAAGTGTTTCAGCACTTCCATAGCAATATCTGAGTTAACCATAAAAAACAAATTCCAGATCAGTTTAACGTATTAACCCAAGCTTCAAAGGTATGAAATTATATACTTTTAACCTAGGTGTGCCATGCCAATGGCTACCTCCAGAATTTTTATCAGTTATGAATTCGGTTGTCCGGCAATTTGCTACAGCCGATAAAAGAAAATTACTAATGAGAATTAACTTGATCATAATTATAATGACCAGCTGTTTACTGCAAGTAAGTGCAACCAGTTTTGCGCAGCGATTTAGTTATAATAAACGACAGGTTGCACTACGTCAGGTTTTTCAAGAAATCAAAAAACAGACCGGATATAAAGTGCTGTATTCAGATCAGAACGTCAATGGAAATCTTTTAATTAATGCCGAATTTAATAATGTAGAGTTAGAAACTGTATTGCAATCTTTGTTGAAGGATTTGCAATTGACATATAAGATAGATCAGAAAGTAATTCTTATCAAATCGTTGGCAAGGCCTACGTTTCAACAAATAACAGCTTTGCCAGTTAGAGCTGATATCACGGGAAAAGTGGTAGATAATAAAGGAAAGCCTCTTCCAGGAGCATCAGTAAGTGTAAAAGGAGAGGGTAAGGTTGTAAGTACAAACGATGAAGGGATTTTCCTTTTAAAAGATGTACAGGAGCCTGCAACATTGATTGTTTCATTTATAGGTTACATCCGCAAAGAAGTAGAGGTTGTTAAAAATCAACAATTAGTTATAACACTAATGGAGGATGTTGGTCAGCTAAACAATGTCATCGTTGTTGGTTACGATAGTAAGAAGCAGAATGAACTGACAAGTGCTGTTGCTGTTGTCTCATCAGTGAAATTAAAAGATGTAACGGCTAATAATATAGGCACGATGCTCCAGGGTAAAGTGGCAGGTTTGCAAGTAGTAAACAGTTCCGGTGCACCGGGTGCTGTTCCTGAAATAAGATTAAGAGGGGTATCTTCCGTGAATGCCAACCAAAGTCCGCTTACAGTTGTAGATGGGATTATTGGAGGGAATTATGATCCTAATGATGTTGCATCAATTACGGTGCTTAAAGATGCCGGAGCTACGGCTTTGTACGGCTCTCAGGCAAATGCAGGCGTTATTATTATAAATACAAAACGAGCTACATCCGGAGAAACCAACTTTGAGTTTAAAGCTACATCAGGATTTAGGACAGCTGATTTTGGTAAACTGGATGTGATGAACAGTGCTGAACTGTATGACTCCCAAAAAGAATTTTACCGGGATTATATTGTTGGTGCAACAGATAATTCATACAAGATAGATCTGATTAAATTTTATAGTGAACGCCCGTTATCACTCTTGAATCAGGATTATGACTGGTCAAAAGAATCCTTTAAACCTGCTCCCGTTAATGCATTTTACCTGTCGGCCAGTGGAAGTACAGAAAAGAATAATTATTATGTAGGTGCATCTTACTATAATGAAAAGGGAACATTTTTGAACACAGGTTTTCAGCGCATTAACCTCCGCGCTAATTCAACATACACATTCTCTAAGAAATTAAGTATTACCAATAACATCAACCTGAGTGCATCAATGGGTAAAAGTTATGATTACAACGATGTGTATTATTCCTTTTTAAATCTGCCTTGGGACAATCCATATGATGAAAATGGCACGCCTATATATGTAGATGGGAATTCGGCCTTTAAATGGTGGTCGCGAGATAAAATCAATCCAATCCATACGGTGAAGAATTCTGAACATCCTTACAAAGGGTTTGATGTAAATTATGACTTTGGATTAAACTATAACATTAACAGGTGGTTAACTTTTTCTAGTACAAACAGAGGCTCTGCGGGTTTTAATAAAGGGAAAAATTATTTCTCTCCAATTGTAGCAGGCACTTATCATGGTACTGGTTTTATTGATGAGTTGAATACGCTGAATTATGGTGTTATCTCCAATAACCTATTTAAGTTTAATTTTCAATTTGGTGATCACTCTATTACAGGATTGGCGGGGATAGCCCTGGAAGCTGGACAAACAGAATACTCTGGAGCTTCGGGTAAAGGTTTGCCAGAAGGACTGAAGGTACTTAATGTTGTATCTAACAACCAACTTGTAAATGGATTTACCGATAAAAGTTACCTGCAGTCTGGATTATCGCAGGTTAACTATAATTATAAAAGCCGCTACTTTTTATCAGGCTCGTTTCGTATTGATGGCTCCTCTGCTTTTCCGGAAGGAAATAGGTACGCTTCCTTTCCTTCAGTGTCAGGGGCCTGGTTGGCAAGTAATGAAGATTTCTTGAAAAACAGTACCCTCATTGATAATTTAAAGCTAAGGTTAAGTTATGGTATTACGGGAACGCAGGATATTGGTTCATCGAGGTATCTTGGTCTGTATTCTTTAACCACTCAATACAATTCATTAACCGGAGCTGTGCCTTATCAGCTCGCGAGTCCTAATCTAACCTGGGAAAGTAAGCATCAAATTAATGCTGGTATTGATATCGGCTTATTTAAAAGAGTTAACGTTACCGTTGATGTGTATCGTAACAATACTAAAGATCTGCTTCTGCAAGTTTCGCAGCCTTTGTCTGTTGGCTTTGAAACGAAATGGGAAAATGCCGGAAATGTAATTAACAAAGGGATCGAATTAGGAATTAATACTACAAACATAAAAACAACGGATTTCGAATGGACTACAGATTTTACAATAAACTTTAACAGCAATAAATTATATGGTTTACCGGCAGACATTGTGAAGACAGGATCGTGGAGCATTTCCCAGATTTATCGCAATGGAGGTAATCTTTACGAATTTTATATGCCTAAATGGCTTGGAATAGATAGTCAGACCGGAGCACCTGTCTGGGAAAAGCTGATTTATAATGAAGAAGGCAAAGCGGTTGCGAGTGAGAAAACACTAAATTATGCGGAAGCTACTACTCAGGAATCAGGATCGGCGTTGCCCAAGTATCAGGGTGGTTTCAATAATAGTTTGAGTTTTAAAGGTTTCAATTTACGTGTAAGTACTTACTTTAACTATGGCAATAAAGTGTTTAGCAACAACCTTCGTTTTATGATGAACGATGGACACGAACCTTATTATAACCAGATCAGACTACCGGATGGCGCTAAGATCTGGTCTGGTCCTGGTGATACTGATGCTACTGAGCCAAGCCCTCAGAATTCAGCAAATTCTACAGAAACATCTACCCGTTATCTTAAAAACGGCAGTTATTTTACAATCAGAAATATTTCATTTAGCTATGCCTTGCCTGCGTCGTTGGTAAAGAAACTGCACTTTAAAGCAATCACCTTAGGAGTTACGGCTGATAATGTGGCTACATTTTCGAATTTCTTAGGTCAGGATCCACAAACAACGATTAGTTCAGGAAGTTTTATAACGCCAGGGGTATCAGACTTCAAATATCCAAATAACAGGCAATATTTATTTACCGCTAACTTCAACTTTTAAGCATATGAAAAAGTATTTATTCTCCATAATTGTTCTCCTACTTATCTTTGGGAACAGCTGCAAAAATCTTGATGTTGCACCAAGTGATGCCATTAGTACGGAAACACTGATTACTACTACTGACGGCTTAACCAATGCTTTAAATGGTGCTTATGCTTTGTTTAAAGATCATATTACATTTAACGGTACAATAGATCAAAACAATATGTATTTTCGTCAGTTTTATCATTTGTCTGACTTTGCCAGTGATGATATTGTATGCGGACAAGTCACTACCGACCCTCTGTTTTATAGCTTTAGTCTTGGTCATTCACCCTCGCAAGGCAACACCAGGTATTTTTGGTATGTGTCTTACAAAATAATTACTGGTGTCAATACGGTAATTGAAGCTGTAGAAAAGTCGGGAACACAGGATCCGGCAAAGCTGCAACTGCTTGGCGAATGTTATTTTCTAAGAGCGTTTTGTCATTTTAACCTGGTCAGGTTGTTTGGTAAACCTTATAGCGTTGATCCTAATGCTGATGGGGTTATCCTGCGTACAAACCTTACTGATCCATCTAAAAAGAAGAGGTCTACGGTTGCAGAAGTATATGCTGCTGTTATTGCCGATGCGGAGAAGGCTGCTTCTTTAATGACCCAGCCGAGAACAGTGCAATATGCATCAAAAGAAGCCGCCTGGGCATTGTTATCACGAGTGAACTTGTACAAAGAAGATAATCAGAAAGCCATTGAATATGCCAATATGGTGATCAATTCTAAACGGTTCAGTCTTGCGACTGCTGCGGCCTATCCTTCCTTATTTGCCAATGCGCAAACAAGTACCGAAACGATTTTTTGTATTGCCTTTACCCCAGTTGACGATTATGGTAAATTTGGATCTATCGCATCGATGATCTATTCCGACGGGAATTCGGGATGGGGCGAGGAGTATGCTTCTTCTTCTTTGAGGAATGTGATGTCAAAACATCCTGAAGATGTTCGTTGGTCTTACATCGTCCCGCTGAAAGATGGCAATGGAATTATTCAGAAGAAAAATGGCCTCGAAGTATATTATATAAGCAAGTTTTCTTTCCAGGGTGGCCTTCCAAATCTAAGCTCCCCAATCATGTTCCGTTTATCAGAAATGTATTTGAATAGAGCAGAGGCAGAAGCTAAGTTAAGCAATACTGGCGCCGCTCTTGACGACGTAGATCTGATCCGTAAAAATCGCGGACTGGAGAATTCTTTATACAATAAAACATTGCCATCAGGGTATTCGGCATTAGACGTTGTTCTGGAAGAGAAACGTATAGAAATGGCTTTTGAAGGGCATAGAACCTACGATATTTATCGCAATAAGAGAGCTATGAGTAAAGCTTATTGGGGTTATCACCTGGCCGGATTAAAAGAAACAGATATTGATTTGAGTAAGACACCAACTGGTTATGCTGACCTGTCTGTGAACTACACTAATCCCAGGATCATTTATTTTGTGCCTATAGATGAAGTGCTGAGTAATACGCTTGCTACTCAAAATCAATAATCCAATATTAAAATGTCGATTATAAATATTTTATTGATATGAAGAATTTAAAAAATAACATATTCCGATTGCTGATCATGATCACAGCGGTTACCATATTATACTCCTGTAAAAAGGATAATACCCCAAAACTGACGGATTTGCTTTATGACCTTACAGTGGATGGTAATCAGGTTGCCTTTAAAACAGTAACAACAGGTATTTCATCATACAGGTGGGACTTTGGCGATGGAGGTTCTTCTACTGATGCCAATCCTGTACACGAGTATGCAGGTAAAGGTAAATACGTAACAACACTTTATGCAACAATAAATGGAAGTGTAACGGAGGCCTCTACCGTTATCAGAATTGCTAAAACTTCACCTGTTAAGCTTGATGACAATACCTTGAGTGACTGGGATAAAGTGACTACCAATATCCTTACTGCCGGTCCGGAAGGAGGTATTTTCCGATCAGCTAAATTTGATTACGATGGCAATTTTATTTACGTATATATAGAGATGAATTCTAAAAGAGCCAATGGCGATATCTTCGATTTCTATATTGACTCAGACAATAGTGCTGGCACGGGTTTATTAAGTGCCTATGCGGATGGTGGGTTTGATATTCTGCTGGAGGGACAACTGTTGAGCTCAGGTGTAGACATCTTTTACCATAATGGTGCACAAAATAGCTTTAGCTTTGCTCAACAGTCCATTTCAGAGGCTTATAACGTAGGTACTGTTACAGAAACCGCTGGTGTTTTGAGGTTTGAAATGCGTATTGCCCGTGGAAAGCTGAAGGGGCTAACAGGCACTGGAATGCGAATTGGAATTATGGCCACAAAAAGTGATTGGTCGGTAACCCTTGGCAGTATTCCTGATGCAGGAGCTTCGGCATTCCTGCTTGATATGAGTGAGTAGTTTTTAAAATAATTTCTTATGGCTAAAAATACAGCAACTCAATTTGTTGCCGGACGTGTGGTATCTCTTGATGTGATGAGAGGATTAATCATGTTTTTGCTTTGTGCAGAGAGTTGCCATCTATATGGAGCCCTCAAAGGTCTTAATCCGGTACAGCCCGCGGCAATTCTTATTGAGCAGTTTTTTCATCATCCATGGCATGGATTGCGATTTTGGGATTTGGTACAACCGGCATTTATGTTTATGGCAGGAGCGGCCATGTATATCTCCTATAGCCGCAAATTGGAGAAGGGGAGTACCTGGGAAAAGAATTGGAGTCATATCGTAATCAGGAGTTTTAAGCTTTTCCTTTTTGGTGTTGGACTTCACTGTGTGTATGCAGGGAAGCCAGTCTGGGAACTTTGGAATGTGCTTACTCAATTGGCTTTTACCACTTTGCTTGCCTACCTGATGATTGGCAGATCGTACAACTGGCAAATCATCAGTTCCGTGGCATTACTGCTGCTTACGGAAACAATGTACCGTTTGATACTGATGCCAGGTTTTGATCAGCCATTTGTAGAAGGTCATAATTTTGGATCGTATGCAGATACACTACTCATGGGTAAGATCAATCCAGATGGTTGGGTGGCCATAAATGCAATACCGACTACAGCGCATACAATTTGGGGTGTGCTTGCAGGAAAACTTTTAATTTCAGCGCGATCAGCATCTTATAAAATAAAGGTGCTGATCGGGTTTGGCTTGCTTGCTCTAATGATTGGATTCGGGCTAGATGCTTTACAGGTTACCCCAATTATAAAAAGAATAAGCACTAGCTCTTTTGTGTTTGCATCAGGTGGTTGGGTGTTAATTATGCTGGCTGCGGTGTACTGGTTAGTTGACGTAAAGCAATGTACAAAATACGTGTGGATATGCGCTGTAATGGGAATGAATGCCATATTTATCTATATATTTTTCGAAACTATTGGTGTGCAATGGCTGAATGGTGTAGTCGGAATTTTTACAGGAGATATTTTAGCAATGTTGTTTGGATTACCGACCGATGTTAGTGCTGTAGTGACCGCTTTAAGTACGCTTCTGGTTGAATGGGCACTTTGTTACTGGCTGTACAAGCGTAATATCTTTTTCAAGCTTTAAACAAATTCATTTAGAAGAAAATCATCATGAATATAAAATTGACCCTTAGCGTTTTAATTTTTTCTACTGTTATCCTTCTGTTTTTTAGTTCCTGTAAAGAGGAAAACGAAAGTTTGGTTAAGGTAGAGAAGGTGAATGTAACTTACTCAGAAAGTACCGAAGATTTTCCTAATCCTGAACGGGGATTTTACCGTTACTCAGAAACCGCTGCAAGTAGCTATACCGTACTTGATGTAGAAACACTTATAACTTATCGCTCCTTACAGGATGTTTCTACAGCAAATTACAAAATATATAGCACGCTCGTTTTCAGGTATTATATTCTAGACAATGTAACCACCACTAGCATCTCAGAATCGTTTCTGAATAATATTAAAAAAGATATGGCTGCTGCAAGAGCAGCAGGAGTGAAACTGATTCCGCGTTTTGTGTATACTGCTACTGCGCGTCCGGGTAACTGTCCGGAAGGATTTATTTGCCCAACTTATGGAGATGCCGCTAAGTCTGTTGTTTTGAGCCATATTGCACAGCTTAAACCTGTACTTACAGAGAATGCAGATGTGATAGCTTGTATACAGCTTGGATTTATTGGTACCTGGGGAGAGAATTATTATACTGATTTCTTTGGTGATGCCTCTATGAATGGTGGACAGGAGAGTAAACTAACAGATCAGAACTGGCGAGACAGGGTAGAGGTATTGAAGGCCTTACTTGCTGCGGTGCCAGCCGATAGAATGGTTCAGGTTCGCTACCCACAATTTAAGCAACGCTTTTTGTTCGGCGTAAACTCAGCACTTTCTTCAGCACCACTTGCTGAGCTTATGGCATTCACGATGTCAGATGAATCTCGTATCGGTTTTCATAATGATTGTTTCCTTGCCAGTGCTAATGACTTTGGGACCTATGAGGATTATGGAAATAGCAGTACACCAAGAGCATCAGACGGTATGGTTTTAAATACTTTAAGGGATTATACGAAGGCCGACAGCCGATATGTTGTTGTTGGTGGAGAAACCTGTTCGGATGACTATAGTCTTAACGATTGTGAGCCAGCCGGTAAAACCCAGGAAGAACTTGCAGCCATGCACTTTAGCTATCTGAATGCTCATTATAATACTGCAGTAAATAATGACTGGCAAACTGGAGGTTGTATGGATAATATTAAAAAAAACCTGGGCTATCGCTTTGTCTTGCAATCTGCAGTTTTACCTGATAATGCTGTGAAAGGCACAAGCTTAAATGTAGTACTCAATGTTAAAAACGTTGGGTATGCATCGCCTTACAATAAAAGAACAATAAAACTGGTGCTACGGAATAAGGCAAATGGCGACTTGAACTCCTTTGCTCTTGCTACCGATGTAAGGAGATGGTATTCGGGAAGTTTTAAGGTAGAGGAAAGTATAAAAATACCTTCCGAATTTGCAACAGGTGAATATGAAATGTTGCTTCACCTGCCAGATGAGTATGCAAGTATTGCTGATAGGCCCGAGTACAGCATCCGCTTGGCGAATAAAGATGTATGGGAAGCTTTAACAGGTTACAACAAGCTTAACCATACTGTTGCCATTAAATAATTTGACGCATATTATTCACCATGATAATCAATATCTAGGTTGTATTGGTAAAGCAGGCCAGAAAGATTCAATGCGGAAAATTTCGCCTGTTTTACTTTATTGATAGCCGGATCAAGGCTAAAGTTCTTTGCCGTACGGAAGTCTGTTTTCTCTAGAACGGATTTGACAAATGTTGCGCCTGAAAGATCACAGTTATGGAATACGCTTGAGGTTAAATCGCATTCTTCAAAATCAGTTTCTTTAAGTGAACATTCCGTGAAGTTTGTTTTCTTAAGTTTTGTGCCATAAAAAGTTGAATAATCCAGATGGCTCCGCTCAAAATTAAAAGAAAATAGAAACTTATTGCATTTAGAAAAATCAATTCCCAGTATTTTACAGCCGGTAAAAGTAACATCCTTAAATCCGGTACCTGTAACCACAGTAAGTGAGAAATTGCATTGTTTAAAATGACAATCCATAAAATCATTATGGCTTAAATCACTCTTGGAGAAATCACAGTTTACAAATTCACATTTGATAAATTCTCGGTTCTCCAGTCTCTTTTCTGCATAATTGATGCTATTAAATGTTTTGTCTTCGTGGACTGTAGTCTCGTTAGAACTGTTCATGAAATTAGTTTAAGTTGAGTAATTTGTTAACGATCTGCTTTTTCTTTTCGTTGTTGATGCCATAAAGTCCAAGGTTATCAGCGTACCAAAGTCCATCTGCAACAAGGATAATGATCAGGCTGTTGATATCCAGATCTGCTACTGATCCACCCCCAATATGATTGGTAAACCATTCTTCCCACATTTTTTTATAGTGCTCATTAATAAGTGCCGCTTGCAAAATGACTTTCATAGTTCTCCTATAATGTAGATCACTGCTTTTTTTGATAACGAAGCGAAGAAAGGCAAGGGGGGCGATGTCATTTCCTGAGGCTCTTTTTTCTTCAATGGTCCACTCGGTCAGTTCAACAAGGCTTTGGTGTACCAATTCTTCCAGTAGCTCTTCTTTATTACGAAAATGATGGATAATGCCACCCTTACTCAATCCGGTTTGATCGGAAATCGCTTGGAAAGTGACCTGATGCCAGCCGGCTGTGGCACCTATTTCGGCTGCTATATGAAGAATCAATTGTTTACTGGCTTCCGGATCTTTCTTTCTTTTATATGGATTTTCCATTCCTCAAAGATACCGAACGATTGGTTTGTTTGCAAATTATTTTATATATTTGTCATCTCAATCAGTTAGTTCCAATGTCCAGATACGTTATTATTCTATCCCCTGTAATTGATACGCCAATTGATTTACGGCATGTTTTCGAGGTTATTTATACTTTTTCTAATATCTTAGAATGGTCTGTTGATCTCGACGATTGTGATAAGATTCTCCGAGTTGTTTGCAGCGAGGATATTGGTCAGGAATTGGTAAAGAGTATGGCGCTAGTAGGAATCAGTTCGTCGGTACTGGAGGTTTTTGATGAAAATGGGATTTCTATTATACAAATAGTGCATTAGCATCGTACCTTTATTCAATTAAAAAGAAAAGCTATATGAATACAGAAAAAGCCATTCTGGCGGGCGGTTGTTTTTGGGGGGTAGAAGAACTTATAAGGCACCAGCCAGGTGTTATTTCAACGGTGGTTGGATACACTGGAGGGGATGTTCCCAACGCAACTTACCGGAATCATGGAACACATGCTGAAGCCATTGAAATCATATTTGATCCAGCACTTTTATCCTATCGTTCGCTCCTTGAATACTTCTTCCAGATCCATGATCCAACAACACGGAACAGACAGGGAAACGACATAGGAACCTCTTATCGGTCAGCCATTTTTTTTATGGATGAAACACAAAGGGAAACCGCAAAGGCTTTAATCGCAGATATGGAAGCTTCTGGTAAATGGCCCGGGCCAATTATAACGGAAGTAGTTCCTGTCGCCGATTTTTGGAATGCTGAAGAAGAACACCAAAATTACTTGCAAAAGCAGCCATACGGATACACCTGCCACTTTGAAAGACCTGAATGGAAACTAGGTTAGTTGATTTAACTTTCTGTGTTTTGAGCCCCAACTGCTCAAAGTTTCCCATATTGGAATAAGTTCAATGCCTATTTCGGTTAATTCGTATTCTACTCTGGGTGGAACGGAGGAATGGAGTGTCCTGGATATGAGTCCATGAT
>NZ_JBFTIZ010000115.1:0-13508 GCF_056395165.1 Pedobacter sp. 10L46_2 | reverse complement strand
GATCTGAAAAGATCATTGGCGCCAGTTATTGGAAATTTGCGATTTTCTTCGCGGCCGGCAAGTGATAATCCCACTTTCAGACGCTTGCTCACATTTGCATCAATATTTGAGCGGAAATTGTATTGTTTATAGTTGGTAACCCCATTTTTATAGATTCCGTCCTGATCGATCATACCAAGCGACATGTAATACTTCACATCATCAGTTCCTCCGTTTACAGACAAACTGTGCTGATTCTGCAGCGCAGATTTCTTGAGCACTGTTTGAGCCCAGTCTGTATTCGGGTACAAGATCGGATCAGAACCATCCCTGAATTTCTGAATTTGTTCTTCGGAATAAGATTGGTTCAAACCTCCGGATTCACTTGCGTAATAGTTGATCTCGTTCATGATCTGCGCATACGTTGCTGCATCCGCAAGTTTTGGCAAACGGGTAGGTGAACTAAAACCCTGGTTAAAGCTGTAGCTTATGGTAGGCTTACCTGTTTTACCTTTTTTAGTGGTTACAAGGATTACTCCATTGGCAGCTCGATTACCATAGATCGCTGCCGAAGCATCCTTCAGTACCGACACGCTTTCAATGTCGTTCGGATCCAGGCGTTCCAAACCTCCGATTTGTCCGGGTACACCATCTACCACTACAAGCACGGCATTGCTACCGGTTGTGGCTTGCCCGCGAATTGTGATGCTCGAACCATCGTATCCTGGTTCTCCTCCTCTATTATTGATTACCACACCCGAAAATCTTCCTGCCAGTGCATTGGATAGGTTGGGCTGTGGACTTTTAACAAGTTCAGTTCCCTTTACCTGCGAGATAGATCCGGTTACCGTTTCTTTCTTTTGGGTACCATACCCAACAACAATCAGTTCATTTAATGAAGTCTGATCGGGAGTGAGCTGGATATTTAGCAAAGTCTTTCCTCCAACAGGCAATTCTATTTTTGTATACCCAATATAAGTGAAGACAAGGATGGCATTGTCAGGCGCATTTATACTGTATTTACCTTGTGCATCAGTGATTGATCCGGTTGTTGTTCCTTTCACAATTACACTTACTCCCGGTAAAGGGTTGCCTGCTTCATCGCGCACTGTACCTGTGATCACAGCTTGCCGAGCATTAAATGTTGAGGGTTTTACTATCAGCTCTGATGCTTGTGTCGACTGCGCCGAAAGCAGTACCGCGTTTATTACCGTTGCAACAAACACCTTCTTTGTCATCGGCCAAAGCGGAGAATATACATTTCGTATAGTTTTTCTCATATCGATTTATATTTGGTTTTGAAATTATCCTGTCAACTGCTCCCGTTCAAACACAGGATTTATGTTGTGCGCACAACATAAATACCCGATCTTCGATTGAGTCGACAGGGCTAAATTCGATGGATTTACAGAGAATCAAAGGGGGTAAACAACCAATATTAGAGGGGTAAAATTTAGATTCCACCTCAAAAAAGGCTATTTCCTTACTACATCCTTGTTTAGGGTAATATTTTTTGAAAAATTCTTGCGGTATTTCTTGATGTAGTCTGAAGGATTCATCTCGAACAATTTATTAAACTGCTCTCTGAAATATTTAATGTCATTCATGCCCACCATAAACATGGTCTCTGAAATGGTATTGTCTGTATTAATAAATATTTCAGCAGCTTTCCGTAAACGTATAAAACGAATAAAACTGTTAGACGATCGTCCGGAAATAGATTTGATTTTGTTAAACAAGTTAGAGCGCGACATACCAATCTCATCGGCCAGGATCTGAATATTAAAGTTTGGATCAGTAATGTGTTTTTCTACAATCCTGATGCAGTCTTGAAGGAAATCTCTGTACTCAGCCGAGATTCTAAAATTATTTGGGTTCAAAGTAACCTCATTGTAGAAATATTGCTGAAGGCTGCTCTTGCTTTTCAAAATACCCGCAACCCTGGCCACCAACAAATCCTTATCAAAAGGTTTACTGATGTAATCATCGGCACCGATCTCAATACCTTTCAATTTAATTTCAGGCGATGAACTGGCGGTCAGCAACACTATTGGAATATGGCATAAAGAGGTATCTTCCTTGACCAGGCTACAGATCTCTATTCCGCTAATGCCTTGCATCATGACATCACTGATGATGAAATCAGGAAGAAATTCCCGGATCATCTTCATCCCCTCCTCCCCACTTGCAGCAACATACAAGTTGTACTGGGTTTTAAAAACCTCAACCAGATAATCCCGGATGGATTTATTGTCATCTATGATAATGAGGGATTTTCTTTCTGAAGCAAAGGCAGCGTCATATTGTTCTACAGTTATACTTTCTTTTTGATCAAGCGGATTCACCTCATCATCGGCCAATTCCTTTAACAGTAAAGAACTCGTTTCCGAAACCGGGAGAATCTGATCTATGTTAAGGTGCGTTCTTCCTTTCAGCAACGTGATAAAAAAGGTAGTCCCCTGATTCTGGCTACTTTTATAACTGATCGTACCGCCATGACTCTCAATGAAATTCTTTACCAGATATAATCCGATACCGAAGCCAGTTCTTAAAGAATTGTTATGATCAGGCTCCTGATAAAACCTGCTGTAAATTTTCTGTCCTGCGTTGTCGGGAATGCCAGATCCGCTATCATTGACCTGAATCTTTACTGTATCCAAAGTTTCTGACACCTCAAGGGAAACGCGTCCTTCATCTGGTGTAAATTTTATTGCATTTGAAAGCAGGTTAAATATGGCAATCTCTAATTTTTCGCGGTCTGCATAAATCTGTATATGATCTTGTGAAGAGATAAATTCATAGTTTATCTTTCTTGAGCGAGCCTGATGTGAAAAACACAGGTATACTTCTTTACACAAATTGACGATATCCAGATCTGCAGCTTTCAACTTATCTGCCTGGGTATCAGCCTTTCTGAAAAGCAGTAGCTGATCAACCAGGCTCAGTAGTCTTTTTGCATTCCGATAAACGATATTAAGGTTACTGGTATCTACATTTTTATCATCATGATAAAGCAATTCCTTAATCGGATTGATGATTAAAGTAAGAGGAGTTCTGAATTCATGAGAAATATTGGTAAAAAAAGAAAGTTTTTTCTCATTGAGTTCCTTTTCTTTTTCACTTTCGATATTGGCTACCTTTATTTTATACTTCAGGTCTTCCTGTTTATTTCTGTACAGTATATATGCGTAAATGGCCAGGCAAACTGCTGCCGCATATAAAAGATACGCCCACCAGGTCCAGTACCATGGCGGACTGATATGGATAACCAGAATCCTTCCCTTATTGTTCCATACACCATCATTATTAGACGCTCTTATCCAAAGTTTATACGTTCCCGGATTTAAGTTTGTATAAGTTGCCTTACGTTGTGAACCAACATAATTCCATTTCTTATCAAAGCCTATTAATATATATGCATATTTATTTTTTTCTGGATACCTGTAATTTAGGCCCACAAATTCAAATGAGAAAACACTTTGCTCATAGTCAAGAGTCAGTTCCTTTACGATATTCAGGTTTTCTTTTAAAGGCCCTTTGGAGGTTGGGAGAACAGATTTATTGAACAATTGAAAATCAGTAAAATATACTGGTGGTATGGTTTTATTTGAATGGATAGCCAAGGGATCAAATTTGATAATTCCCCTACTTCCGGCCAGATGTATGTTTTGCCCATCATTAAACATAACCGAATTCACGTAAACCCCATCAGCCTCATCGAAATTCCTAACTGATATATGCTTAGGATCAAATGTTGATATTCCACTTTCAGTAGTTACCCACATATTTCCTTCAGCATCTTCAGTAATTCCTCTGAATACATTATTGGAAAAACCATCCTTTTTCGAATATGTAACAAAACGTTTCTCTTTAGCTACATATTTGTTTAATCCATCTGGTGTAGAGATCCAAATGTTATCATTGGAGTCCTGATAAAGGCTTCTGATAATGTTGCTACTGATTCCAGTACCTGAGCGTTCTGAAGACCGGATCACCTGAAAGCGTTCTGAGTTTCTGTCAAAACGGTTTAGTCCGCCCCCATATGTTCCAATCCAAATATCACCTCTTTTGTCCTTTAACAAGGAATAAAGGTGGTTATTGCTTAAGGAATACCTGTCGTCCTTTTTGTTATAATAATGCTTAAAAGTATTGTTATTGCTATTGTAAACTTTAAGCCCCGCATCGGTTGCAAGGTAGTAGATGCCGGGGTCAACCTCAAGGATATCCCGAAAAACATCTTCGTTAAAAAGACTGCCCAAAGCGGAGTGATGATTATGGTGAACAAATAAGTTGCGCTCCTGATCGTAGCTATCAAATCCATTTTCGGTCAAAATCCATAAAACCCCCTTGCTATCAAAATAAAGCTTACTTATGTCATTGCTCTTTAAGCTAGTTGTTTGTACATTTTTTTTAAAGCCAGACATCTTTCCAGATTTATAGTCTAGCGTAAACAGTCCCTTGCTGGTACCAATCCAAAGCGTATTACTTTTACTTGCCAGGCTATTCACTTCGCAATTCTCCAGCTTAAGATCTGTCAAATCAAACTTATATTGCTGACGATCAATCTTCAAAACACCATTCCTGCCGTTAATCCAAATGATACCATTACGATCTATGTAGGAATCTCCAAAAGCATAGTTTATCACATTTTTAATAGGCTCCCATTTAGAATTCTGAGTATTCAACCAATAGAACCCATTACTTGCTCCAACAATGAGCGTGTTTTTTTGTATTGGCAAGATACTGTAGACACCATTACTGGCCCTATCTGGCAACAGAACTGACTTGAAATTGTTTTTTTCCGGATCGAACTTAAACAGACCACTCCAGTAAGTACCAATCCAAATTATACCATTTTCATCATATGCAAGTGACCAGATGTCGTTTGGATTTTTAAGTCCGGGTAACTGCGTCTGCTGAAAATTGGTGAAACGCTTTGTGTGCTTATTAAACTTATTCAGTCCACCACTCCAGTTTCCAAGCCATAAGCTTCCGTGTTTGTCTTCGACAATAGCGTTAACTGATTTCCCAACCATAGCACCTGGTATACCCGGATTGGGCTGATAAGTGGTGAAGGATCTGGTTTGTTCATGAAATCTATTAAACCCATCATCTGTTCCAACCCATATGGTTCCCTCACGATCACAAAGTATCGACCATATTTTATCATTACTGATCGAAGAACCTACTTTTTCATCATGATGAAAGCCCTGAAACTTTTCAGTAAGTGGGTCCAGTAAATTTAAGCCATCCATTGTCCCAACCCATAACCTACCTTGATGATCCTCTACTATTGTGCTAACATAATTATTGCTGATAGAAGTATGATCTCCTTCCGCATGGTAAAATACTTTAAATGTATAACCATCAAAACGACACAAGCCGTTTTCAGTACCTATCCAAATAAAACCTCTTCGATCCTTAAGAGTGGCTGTCGTATTTTTAGAAGGCAGTCCATCTGCAATAGTATATGTTTTAAATGCATAGCTTCGATACAAAGATTGTTCATTGTTCCCCTCTGAACTTAGCTGTGCTTGAACAGGCAGAGACTGAACTTCCATCCATATTAAAACAATAAAAAAATAAAGTAAACGCATGATGAACCTATGGATAGTAGGGTATAGTTGAGACGGAAATTATCCTCGAAGATAACATTTAGCCATCAATTTCAACAACCATCATGAATTTTTCGCTCATACGACCCATATGAGCGAAAAATTTTGTTTAGTATTTTCCTGCGCTAAGTTTACTTTCAGGCAAAACGTATTTCCTGTTAACTTTATCCAATACAACATAAAGAGAATCATTATTCTCATTTAATCCTTCCAGGATAACTTTGTTTCCATCAGTGGTATGGTAATTCAATGTCAACCTGGCCCGATTTGAACTCCGCTCAGGACGAGCAAATTCACGGTCTCTTCTGGTAGACCAGGCGCGTTTATCGATCATCCTGTTTTCATCACCTATATTCTTCCATGCCACTTTACTGATCCAGTTATCTGTTTTACCGCTTTCCTTCTCGTCGGAGCCACCCCTTCTGCCTCGTCCACCTCTAGATGCAAGGGCATTTTTATCCTGTAGATAAAGTACATGTTCTACAGTATCAGCATAGTAATGAAAAGCACGCTGTCCGCCTGCGGTACCGGCAATTTCGAATGTACGTTGTATATCGCGCATTGGACTGCCACCACCATTGGACGGGTCAACTACTACTGGTTTATTAATCCTGAATGTCAGCGTGGTCCATTTTTCAAAGGTGGCTTCCTTCCATCGTACACTATCTAATGGGGAATACGGAATCTCCTGTCCATTTATTTTAAACACCGTAACATTATAATTGCCCCTTAGTGTTTTCACCCCTGCTGTTGATGGCTGTTTATAAGGATCATACTTAAAATTAATCACTTCGGTATAAGTCAGAATTACAAAGAAGATAAGGATGGTAAGTCCTTTTAATGCAAACCTGGTATATTTATATATCGGCTTACGGTAATCCGGATAGTAAAATTGTGGTACGGTATAGCGTTCAAGAATCAGCAGGTTGTATAATCTTGGCACATCTGCAGCAATGACTAAAGTGCCCAGCAAAACAAAATAGAAGGCATATACATGCACTCCACCATCATAAGCATAGTTCACAAAAGTGATATCGCCCAATGCACCAATAAGTAATACAGCACCATAGGTAGCTGTCTTTCTGAAGAGCAATAAGGCTCCGGCAGCAAGTTCTACTATACCACCAAATACCTGATACCAGGGTACTATACCTACGGAAAGCCAGTAGATTTTTTGTGCGGTAAAGTCGCCAAAATCTGTATTCAGGAGGCCCAGTGAAGGAAACGGCATTTGAGTTGGGAACAATTTTGTAAAACCAAAACCAATAATCCCTATAGCTGCCCTAAAACGTACAACTACGGTTAGCCAGTAATATAATACATTGTAAGACTGCCTTTTTCGGTCGAGCAAACTCCACACCAGCCCTACTACTACTGCTATAGCCAATGCATTTCCCCATGAACTGTAGTCGCTAAGCCAGCTTCTTTTTCTCTGAACATTACTTTCATTGCGTTGTGATCTCTCTTTATCTGAATCAATCTTTGATGATTCAGCACCTTTTGCCCGCGTTAAGGAGTCGCTGCGACGCTGTTTTTGAGGACTGGCAGCTTCTTGTCCTTCCCCATCAGCAATGTTTGGCCGTCCTGAACCACCAAATAGCACAGGGGGTGTATTGGTACCGAAGYGTGCAATATCATATATATCACGATAATGTGGATTTAGCCAATCGATGGCAATTAAATTTTTATACCAACCACTACTTAGCGGAATGGATACCAGCAAGAAGAACACAAACGTAATGCGAAATGCTATTTTTTTGCCTGTCGACCACTGAGTTGGTGTATTTTCTGAATTATTCATTTTCATTTGTATTAAAGTTTCAGACGATTACGACGGCCAAGTTTAATGGGATACTTCTTGTCTATTTTGTTCAGTAAAACGTAAACAGAATCTTTTGAATTGTTAACGCCCGAAAGGATTATTGTTGCGCTATCTGGCCTGCTATACTTCAGTACCAGTTTATCGTTCTTGTAATTACTGTTTTTGTTTTGCAGTAATAACAGATGGTTTACTGTATCTGCTTTATAGCTGTAATAATGTCTTCCACCGGAACCGGCCAACTCGTAATTTCTGTCTTTATCTTTATAGCTGATCTGTTCATAGTTGGTAGAATCAAGTATAACCGGTCTGTTTGAACGGATACTTATTGTGGCCCATTTTTCAAACACCACATCCTTCCATCTTGTTGAATCCGTAACAGAATAAGGGAATACTTTGCCATTGAGTTTAAACTCACTAACATTATAAATCCCACTAGCTCCTTTTAATCCTTTTGCTTTTGGAAACTGATAAGGGTCGGTCCTATACCCTTTGTAGGTCTTAAACCCGTAAACAAATACAAAAAAGAAGATCACTGCACTTTTCAAAACAATCCTGCCATTTTTTAACCATCCGGTAAATACGGGCTTAAATAAATTCGGAGCAGTTGGTTTGCCCAGTGAGATCAGGTTATAGATTCGCCCTGCATCATAGGCCAATACAAATATAGCCAGCGAGATCAGGTAAAAGCTGTACACATATTCTCCGCCTTCGTAAGCAAGATTTGAAATGAATACATTCCCTGTAAACACCAGTATAATAAACGCGCCTATTGAGGCTGTTCTTCTGAAGAACAAGAGAATGCCTGCAAGCAGTTCCACTCCACCAAGAAAAGACTCGTAACCCGGCACTACACCAAGGCTCAGTGAGAATATCTTCCAGTCGGTAAAGTCGCCATAACTGGTATTCAGGTTACTGATGGATGGAAAAGGTGCCTGCAACGGAAAAAACTTGATAAGCCCGTAACCGATAACTCCTATAGCCAGCCTGTACCTCAATATGGTCCTTAACCAGTAGTACAAAATGCTATAATCTGTATCTGGTTTCTCTTTTTTAGCCCATACTGCGGCCCCAATGGCGGCTATGACGGCAATAATGATCCAGTCGATGAAACTTCCTGTGGCAGAACCAAAGCTGGGGAAATACCTGGTAATGAAAAAAATATCTCCATAATTGAGGTTGAGCCAGTTAATGGCAAAGATTCCTTTATAGTACTTCCAGTCCAGCGGGATGGTTTGAAGAATGAAATAGATGAAAAAGAAGCGCAGAGCGGTTTTTTCATAACCATTCCATTCAGGAGAAGATTGATCTAATTTAATAGTTGTCATAATCTATAAATTTTAATATCCTGGATTATTTGGCCCTAATGCCGGATCTATCAGCAGCTGATCATTAGGAATAGGCATCAGGTATTTTCTGACGTCAGTAATGTTCAGTACAACGGATGCTCTTCCTGTTCTTACCAGGTCAAACCAGCGGTGCGGCTCAAAAGCAAATTCAACTCTTCTTTCATTTTCAATAGCCAACAACACATTTGCTTTGGTAACTGCAGGTGTTCCCGCCAGTCCAGCGCGGTCTCGCACCGCATTCAGGTCAGCAATGGCACCGGCTAACTTATCATTAGCAACAGTCGCACCGTCGGGAGCCTGGTTACTTCGTGCTTCGGCGCGGATCAAATAAAGTTCAGCTATGCGAATCAGATAAGAAGGATCTGTTGCAGGACTCCTGTAATATAAATTGCCATACCAACGGTTCTGGTTGTCTTTTGCCACCAAAACACTTCTTGTACCTCCAATCRGTGGATCATTTACCAATGCTACAAATGCATCATTGGGTGCCCATTGGCGAGTTCCCCCATTTTGCTGAGGCTGCCATTGTCCACGATGCCCATTGGTTTCTGCAGCGCTGTAAAAGAGTTCGAACACAGACTCCTGAGTGGCCCTGGCATCGTTCTGAAAGAAACTTCCAAAAGGTTTCAGTAATTTGTAATTCGCGTTATCAACAATCAGCTTTGTTGCATACAATTCTGCATTTGCCCAATCGCCTCTATATAAGTAATACCGCGACTTTAGCGCCCATACTGTTTTTCGGGTAGCTCTATGTCTGTCCGTAGTTTCAGTCAACAGAGGTTCTGCTTTATCCAGATCGTTCAACACTTGTGCGTATACTTCATTTTGCGGACTGCGCGGAATCCCACTGTTATCAGTTGCCGTTTCAGTAGGCTTGGTGATCAGCGGTACGCTGCCCCAGGTTCGGGCCAGATCGAAATAGGCTAATGCACGAATAAAATAAGCCTGACCAACGATCTGGTCTTTTGTACTTTGGTTAAGGAGTGGATCTGTTACTCCAGGAACCTTTTGAATAACCTGGTTCGCCCTGCTAATGGTTAGGTAAATGGCCGACCAAGCGCTGCTGATGGTAGAGTTGTCAGCACTAACATTATGATTTATGAATTCCTGAACCTGTGATTGTGAACCTGTCCATTGTATGTTATCACCATTGAGATATCCAATTGACTGAAATGTGGTACCATAATAAGACCCGGATGCCAGTGCAGCATAAACCCCGGTTAGTGCAGTTTGTGACGATGCATTGTCGTAGATCGTTTGCTTGTCTGACACTGATGCACGAGGCTCTACATCCAGGTATTTCTCGCAAGAGGAGAAGGACAGGATGCTAAAGAAGGACAAGATATATATTGCTTTTTTCATGATTTCTAATTTCTTATCCCTAATTATAGGGACACATTTATACCAAATTGAAAACTCCGTGGCTGTGGTGGTGTACCCAGATCAATTCCCTGCGCATTTTGTGAACTACTGGCAGAAGACTCAGGATCAAGGCCTGTATAATTGGTGATCAGGAACAGGTTATTAGCCGTCACAGACAATCTCACCCTATCCAGCTTAACCCGTTCTGTAATCGATTTAGGAAGTGTATAACCAAGTACCAAAGAGCGTAAGCGCAGGAAAGAGGCATCTTCCAGCCAACGACTGCCATCATCTTTATAGTTGTTGTTGTTAATTCCATCTGGCCTTGGTGTGTTCGTTACATCACCAGGCTTCTGCCACCTGTCTACGTTACTGGCAAAAATGATACGGTTGGCATCACGTGCTCCGCCAGCTTCACCAAAAAACCTGTTGTGGTTATACACCTTGTTTCCATAAGAAAAGGAAAAGAATACACCCAGATCTAATCCTTTATAAGCAAAATTATTACCCATACCGCCAAAGAACTTAGGCCATACGCTCCCGTAGACCTGCCTATCTGCAGCAGTGATCTTACCATCCTTATTGTAATCATCATACACCACGTTACCCGTTTGTGGGTCTACATAAAGCTCTTTATATAGGTAGAAAGAGTACAAAGGGCTTCCCTCTATATTCCAGATCAGGTCCCTGCTTCCAAACTTCACCGGTGCAGATAATTTCTCTATTTTGTTCTTATTTCCGGATATATTGAAGCTCGTTGTCCAGTTAAAGTCCTTTCCTTTAATATTGGTAGAGCTGATTCCCAGCTCATAGCCCCTGTTACTAATCTCTATCTGATTTTTAGTATAACTACTAAAGCCTGTTGTAGCGGCTAACGGGCTGGAAATTATCCCATCACTGGTATATTTTCTGTAGTAATCAAATGAAAATGCCAGCCTGCCCTCAAATAAAGAGAGATCAAATCCTGTGTTGAACTGAGTAGTTTGCTCCCAGCCAAGATCAGGATTGGCAATTTGCTGAGGTGCTGTACCTGGGTTTCCAAGGTATGATGAACCTCCAGACCAAAGGCCAAGTGCCCCCATTGCTTGTCCTYTCCGAATGCAGATGATCCATCCGCACGCAGACTGAAATCAAGCAGGTATTTGCCATCGAAATTGTAATCAAGCTTAGTAAAGAAGGCAGCAAGATTCCTTCTCGACCACCTTTCTGAACCAGTAGTTACCGCAGCGGAGGAAATAAGCTTATACGAATTGTTGGCAAAGCCTCTGCCGGTGGCCGAAGTGGTACTACTCACATCGCTTTGCAATGTATTACCCACTAAAATGCCAAATGTATGTTTGTCATTAACCTTAAAACTATAGGAAAGTGTTTGCTCATTAAGCAGCGAGGTGCGCTGACCAACGGATGAAGTGGCCAGACCATTTGGACTTCCCGAGATCAGGAAAGTATTCCAATATTCAGATTCAGGATAATTGGTATAGTCCAAACCAAAACTGGAACGGAACTTCAGTCCTGGTAAGAGTTCTGCCTCACCGTATAGGTTACCAATGTAACGTAAACTGGTAGAGTTGATGTCGTAATTTTCAAGCAAAAGCTGTACATTATCAAAGCCGGCTCTACCAACCAATACACCCTGTGCATTATAAGGTGACAGATATGTAGGTGTGTGCAGTGCCGCCTGAAGTAAACCACCAGCTGGCCCATCTCCTGCCCGGCCTTCATTGCGGTGGGTCCTGCCAAGGGTGTTGCTTATACCCACTGTTATTTTATTAGTGATCTTCTGATCAAAATTTGCCTTGAAGCTGGCGCGATCGAAAGATATAGGTGCCAGAATGGACTCCTGTTTGTTGTATCCCGCCGAAATGTAATATTTTGTTMCGTTGTTTCCTCCAGCCAAAGAAACATCGTAATTCTGCAGCGCAGCAGTACGAAAAACCTGACTTAAGCGGTCGTAAGTTTGCTGCTCTTCAGGTAAGCCTCTGCCTCCTTCTGAAACAGGACGGAACGGGCGGGTAGCAAAAGTTCCACCAGTATTGATGTAATTCTCGTTAATCAATTCAGCATGTTGTGGGCCGGTTGCCAGATCCCATAGTTTAATGGCTTTTGCAAAACCATTATTTACATTCAGATCAAGCTTCGGCTTCTGGTTAAAGTTACCACGCTTAGTGGTAATGATAACAACCCCATTGGCTCCCCTAACCCCATAAAGCACAGTTGCTTCAGCATCTTTCAACACAGAAATACTCGCAATATCGTTCGGGTTAATATCAGCAATAGGCGATGTGGACTTACCACCTGTATCATAAGTCTGCAAGCTGGTATTACTTATAAATACCCCATCTATCACATACAAAGGATTGTTGTTTCCGTTAATACTATTAGCCCCGCGCAGTCGAATGTTTACAGTCTCGCCTGGCACACCCGTATTATTGGTGATCTGTACACCAGCTACTTTTCCCTGAAGCTGCGATTCAAAGCTACCACCCGGAATGTTCTTTACATCATCGAGACTGGTTTTTACGACAGATCCGATTACGTTTCTGCGCTCCTGCGAACCGTAGGCCACTACTACCACATCATTTAATTGGTTAGTAATCTCCTTTAATTCTATTTCTATAGCTTCAGTTCTGGCTATCACTTCCCTTTTCTCATATCCGATAAAAGTGATAACCAAAGTATAGGGCAGTTTCTGGCCAGTTACAAAGTTGAACCTACCATCTTTGTCAGTCTGTACCGAATGTGTAGTACCTGTAATGCTTACACTGGCACCGGCGATTCCTTTTCTGGTTACCTGGTCTATAACCTGCCCTTTTAATGTAGAATTGACAATTGTTTGGGTTTGAGACCTGGAAATCAATGGAATAAATAAAAACATTATAAGACCGCTAAGCAGCAGTAATGTTTTTTTAACAAAGGAGCGAGCACTAGATAAAGGCCTCTCCTTTTTAAAATTTTGCATAACTTTAAAAAGTTTTAATTAATTAATCGTTGGTTGAAACTAGTGGCATTTCAGTAGGTGATTGGCGTTGCATACTGATGGCCAGCGTAAAGGCAGGATCTTATCCTGTCTTTATTTTTTTAAGGGAGTAGCAAAAATGCTATTGCTCGAAACAGCAACAACAGTAAGCTGAGAATTTCAACTTCAGGCGAATAGATGTGGCGTCTTCTTTTTTGTGGAGTAATTGTTTTTCCATGTGTTTATTTAATCATAGTAATTGATTCTTTTTCCACAAATGTAACGGCATTTTTTACAAAAACAAATTAATTCTATCGATTTACTAGATTTTATTATATTTGGCCGTCATAAGGTCAATTGTAAATTAGAAATGAAAATAAAAATTGTTGTTGGAACAGCCCTGCTAGGTCTGAATTTATTTCATCAGG
>NZ_JBFTIZ010000114.1:0-11572 GCF_056395165.1 Pedobacter sp. 10L46_2 | reverse complement strand
CATGTAACCATTGAAGCAATTAACAATATGGAAGTCCTTTTAATGGAGGTTCCAATGAATTATTAATTATGAAAAAGACCGAGGTTTTGGTGGTTTGTACCCATCAGGAAATTCTAAATACAGTTCTGAGGCTTGTAAATTCCAATACTGAAATGAGTGCAATAGGTGCAAATACACTGGAACAGGCAATTACAACATTTAGATCAGCAAACTTTGATCTGGTTTTGGTGGGGGCAGGATTAGAAAAGGCTGAAGAAACTGAGCTAGAGCATGTGATCAGAAAAGTAAATCGCAAAATTCCTATTGTATTTCATTACGGTGGCGGAAGCGGTTTGTTGTTTACCGAAATCTATGAGGCTTTAAAATAAAAAGAGCCGTTACAATGTAACAGCTCTTTATTTAATTTGTGTGTTTTATTTATCCAATTGGTAAAGCTTTATAGATCTGAGTCTGAAATACTGATCGTTATCTATAAATGTCGCTACGAAACCTACAGTAACAGGAGACTCAGTAGGTACGGTAAATGCTGTAGTGAACTTTCTTGGTGCTCCGGAATCTGGATTTCCGCTTGATTTTGTATAGCCCAAAACAATAGGATTACTTTCAACTTTATCAACGTCAGGTATTTCTCCTCCCTTTGCAATTACAGTATAAAACAAATTCTTCCATTGGTATCCTACAAAATCCAGCGTATAATAATATTGGCCTGCCGGAAGTGGTTTTAGCGTTGTCTGCTGAATTTTTCCGTTAATGATATCCGGTTCACCACCCCATGACTCCATCGACATACTATTTCCATCCCATTCGTCCCAGCCACCCATACCACCATCGCGTTGTAATACCGCAGCATTTACTCTCCAATCCGCTACAATACCCCATCTACTTCCAAACCTGGCCGATGGAACAAATTTAGGACCAACATTCAGCAAATAATCTAAAGTGATATCTTTTACTGTTCCATTACCTGTTACCAATTTAGAAACAGTAAATACAGAACCTTTTTCAGTCGTCACCTTTAACTTGGCGGTATATAAATTACCGGCCCCATACTCTTTAATTGGAGTTGCCTCTTCAGAAACAGCTGATCCATCTCCGAAATCCCACGAAAAACTCTTCACGGTAACTTTCGAAGACTTAACACTAAATTTCACCTTGTTACTACCCTGACTTGCAGCAATAAAATTTACAGCACTGTCCGGTATAATTTTAATAAGGACCACTTTTTTTGCAGTAGACCCATCCTCCGCTATTGCTGTTAAGTTGACTTCAAAGGTACCAGCACTAGCGAATATATGTTTTGGAGTAGTTTCATAAGAAACACTATCGTCACCAAAACGCCATTCAAGCTTTTTATATTCCTTGGAGTTATTCTTAAAGTCAAAGGTAAACGGATCATCTCCCGGAACAGCCTCAAAATCCACAAATGGTCTTTTCTGTTCAGCTGGTTCAACTTCAATGTCCTTACTTTTAGAACAGGAAGCGAAAATAACTATGCTTAATAGCAAAATAAAAAGTTTGTTCATACTATTTAAAGTTTGGTATATTTTTTAAACAACAACGATGATTAAATTTTAGCCATCGCTGCTGTTGATTGGTTTATTTTTATGTATTTACAAAATAATTATTTCTTTCTGGTAAATATCCATCCCCTCACATCATAAGCACCCACATTCATATAGAATTTCATGATATGTCTTCCTTTCGTAAGCTGAACTGTTGTTCTGTTTGGTTGCTGATCTCCGTAACTACCAGGTGTTTTGGCAGATGCTAGTATCCCTGTAATATTTACATCATCAAAGAATACACTGTACCTTCCATTATCTCCTGGCGCACCGATTAGGGAGTTCAACTCATACTCTCCGTTTTCCTCCACATTAACAGTATAGGTCAACCATTCACCATCAGAAGTCCATCCTACTACACTACGTGGAGTATAGTCACCCACATCAACATTATCATTTGGTCGGTAATCACCAACACCATCTTTACCGCCTGTATCGTGGAATGCAATTCCTTCACCGCCAAAATCGTACTGTGCAGCAGGAATCATATCAGAAACAGCACCAATGGCTCCTTTAATAAGGAAAGGAGTCCCATTATAAGGCCTAAAATGATCCGGATCAATAACTACCACTATGCTTTTTTTCGTTTCATCAAGTTGGAATTTAGATGGGTTTCTAAGTAATAGTCCTATTGCAACTTTTTTCTTGGTGTTCTTCAACAATTCTGAAATTCTGGCAGTTAGTTCAAGTTTTGCGCTGTTCTCATTAGGAGCAAACTTAACTTTTGGATTAGTAAGTGCATAGCTACCTGAACTTAATACAACTGTATTTTTAAGCGTTCCGTTATTTATGAGTGCAGTTACTAATGCATCATTCGGTACCACATCCACTGTAAAATCGGAACCTGCAAGTCCTGCAAGAGCAAGATTTAGAGGTATCGTCAAATCTTGCGTGCCAATTGCATAATTTGTTCCATTTGGCACCAAATAAGGAGAGCCAGCCGATGCAAATGAGATATAGTGTACATCTTCAGCGGCAATCGCTTCAGCAGCATTAATAACAACTATAATGGCATTCTTATTGGCCTCAATTGCATTTCCTTTAGATGGAGCTGAAATTTTTATCGCCAGAGCCAATAACTTGCTATGGTTTCTCTCAACAAAACTTCTACTTACCGCCAGATTAAAAGTTGTACTCTTTATCCCATATGCAAAATCAATCACCGGAGGAAAATTAAACGTTTGTTCGGCCAACGCTATTGTTCCAGCAGGTAATGTCCCACTACCAACCAGTGTAGCAATAGTATCTAAATTAGATGTAGCCTGCACATTGAAAGCCGTTCCAGATGCACCGGATAAATTGATCGTTACTGGAATGATTAATTCATCGTTGTTTAATGTAAAATTTTCGCCACTTCCAATATCAATTCTATTTTCCACGCTAAGCTTGACATTAGCAGCAGTTTCCTTAGCGAGCACTCCTGATAGCTTTTCCTTTTCACATGACATCATCAGCATAGCTGTAATTGCCAAAAGGCATAAATGTACAGTAGTAAATATTCTTTTCATATCCTTAAATATATAATGATCTTTAAATAGGTTTTCAGGACTTACTTTATAAAGCCCTGAAAACCTTAAATTAATTTGCAATCCAAACTCTACCGTCCAATGCCCAATTTTCTTGCCTTGGAATATTAAACCAACTTAATATTTGCGTCGGAATGTCAGAGTTTTTTGGAACCAATACACCTAAGTTTGTGTTACTCGGAGAACACATTAAATCTGTGAATTTTTCCCAGCTATAAGCCCCTTCTAATTTAAAATCCGCCTGAAAGGGTCCATTATCTTTAAGTGTTGCTCCCGTTCCATCAACCATAGGCCAGTAACCAGCTAAATAATCATAGGCTGGGTGACTTTGGTCCATAGTAGGGTCACAAGAATACTGTTTAATAACCGTTTCTGAGAGTGCAGTTTTCCATATTTTCAATTCAGCTAGCTGAACGTTAATAACTCCTCTATCGCCATTAACATCACCTCCCACAAATCCAACTGTTAAAGGATCATTGTTGTTGTAGTTTGGAAATCCGGACAACTGTCTGTCATTTGTATGAGGTTTTGCAGGACTTGCCTCAAATCCACCTCCATTATTTGTAATCCCCTTTATTCCATCTGTATACAATCTGATATATCTCCTGCCATCCGCTTTTTTCTCTACGACAAATGTTAAATCATGCCAGGTATCTCCACTAAAGTCAAGACCCCCAACCTCATCACCATTTGAGTTGTCCTGACCTCCTGCTCCAAAAAAGCGCCAGCCATTATAAAACAAGCAAATATTCCATCCCGCCTGACCCCAGCTGCTATTATTCCTTTTACCTAATACCGATGGCCATTCATACCAATAATCTCCTTTTGAAGTATTTTTGGTTTTTCCTTTTTTGATTTTTACCGAAACGGTAAAATCCGCATCAGGGCCAAAATTAAATTCACTATTAGTAGCAGCTCCTTGCACTACACCTTTGATTTTTTCTGGTTCACCTTTAAATCTAATTGCTGTACCGGAATAGCTATTTCCTAAAAATGGTCTCGCAATGAAAGTAGGGTTATACTTGTTGTTATAAATTATAGTAAAGGTGTTGATATTCGTGTTACTAAAAAGAGTTTTATCGTCTTGTTCTACAGGGAGTGTAAATTGCCCCCCTTTATTAGAAGTTACAACAACCAACCAGTTCTCCTTGTAGTACGTAGGTCTTGATTTTAATGAAGCTAAAATTTCACCAACCTGACTATCAAACTTATTAATAGCTGCTTTATATGGCGCAAAAGAATTGTCAAATCCAGAAGCTTTTCCTGCCTTCTCAACACCGCCAAACTGCCCAACAATCAGAGATGCCGTATCAGTTTTCACAAATTCTACCAATCTTGAAGTTACAGCATCGTCGTTTCCACCAAATGACTCTGTAACGTCTGCCCCTTTGGTTAACTTACCCTTAAACACATCAGATGAAGCAAAAGATGCTATACGAAAACCTGGCCTCAACGATTTAATACGTTCAAATATAACCGGATAATTTTCGAGTTTATTACCAGCAAAATCCTCTGATAAAACGTTGTGTTTCTCCTTTTTTACTCCCGTCAGCATATCTGTCCAATTTGTTGCGTCGGTATAATTAGTATTATCACTTAATCCGGTCCAGGTATAAACTGCACTATCAATAAGGGTTCTTAATGTTGGAGTTCCCGCATCTCTAACTGACGTACCGCGTGCACCATCTACAATAAGGTAAAGAACCTTAGGAACTTTATAGGTAACGTTGCCATCATTATCAGGCGCATCTGGTATTACTTTATCAAAATCCTTATTACAGGATGTTGCAAACACCAGCAAGCATAGTGTTAGACTAACAAAATATTTGAATTGATGTTTTTTCATATTCTTTAATTTATAATTCATTTGGTTCATGTCTGGATTATATGTATTAATATAATCAATTTTCTAGTGTTACCCTAATAATATTATTCGTTTCTATGTTATCAAAAACAAAGAATGAACCCCCAATTAATAACGCTCTCTTATTATCTGCAGATTTCGTTTCAAAGACATTATTTATTCTACCTAACAGGTTACCTACATTATTATATCCTTCTGCAATTTCCCCCTTGTCAGTTGTAATAAGAAAGCCTTGTCTGTTCACCCCATCGTAAGTTTTAAAATACCCCCCTATTAAGCATAAACCATCACTAAGCTGTTTGGTGAAATTAGGATACCCCCCAACAAACTTTTTAGGAACAAACGATTGATCAACCGAACCGTCATAATTCAGCATAACCAAACTTTCTGATGCAACCCCATTAAATTTCTTAAATGTTCCGCATAACAGATACTTCTTGGTCGTCTCATTATAACTCGCGTAGTTTACGATAAAATCAGCTCCTGCTCCTCCTGGATTGAATGTTGCATCTATTGTTCCATCTGTGTTTAAACGGGTAACGTATCCTGCCGAAGCATCGTCAAATTTGGTGAAATTGCCATAAACCAAAATCTTTCCGTCGGTGTGCATCAATGTACTGATATACCCATTAGATCCCGGTAAACTCTTACCTTTAGCTCCCCCATAACCGGTCGCATTAGGATCGAATCTCCATGTTTTATCTAAAGTTCCATTTGGGTTAAAACGTACCAGTTGGCGCACGTCAACAGTATCAATAACTGTACTATCTTTTAACTGTCTGCTTGGTTGATCATAACGGCGAGACAGATAATACTTGAAGTTTCCCGATGCTATAATCTTATTATTAAATGCATATATTTCTGTAATAGCTGCATCCGTTCCACCATTAAATGTTGGAACATATATCAGTTTTTTTGTATAAGTCTCAACCAACATGGTGTCAACAGTTCCCTGGTTACTTACCCTGGTTATGTTATTAATGCCCCCTCTCTGTGCATAGCCGCTAAAAGCACCCCCAAGATACCATTGGCTATTTACAACGGCCATGCCGTAAAGGTCACCATTTGCAGCGCCTCCGCTCAGCAATGAACGATCCCAGGTTCCATCCGGAAAAATCCTTACAATACGGTTAATTGGCTTCACTATCCCCTTATTATCATAGTTCGTAAAACCACCCAACAACAATAAATTACCTCCCGCTACCTGATAAAACTTACTAATAAAACCATTTGTACCGGCTACTACTTTAAAGGTAGGGTCCTTTTTAACAAATCCGGTAACTGTAAAGTTCGGTCCAAAAACCAGCTGTCCATCAATAACAAAAGACGTAACTCCCGAACTGGCTCTTCCAGGCACTTTCGCTTTGATTCCGGTTTCAGTGATCTCCGTAATCTCTGCCTTTTCACCATTAAACAGAAACTGAATCTTATCTTTATGAGGCACTAAACCTGTCGCTTTAAAGGTAATTACAGTTCCTGCCATTCCAACTGCGGGAACAGGTATTTGCTGGCGATCAATCTTAATTCCCAAAGGTGCTATACCACCCTGATACGGATCTTCAAATGAAGTTTCCTTTTCTTTACAGCCACTTAACAATGCTGTTACAAGGATCATTGACAGACTTATATATTTAAAAAATTTCATATGCTTATCTTAAATTATTTCTATTAATATTTTAACTATTATAAATCTATCTGCTAAACATTACGTCATTATAAAAGTCAGCATTAAACCCAAATATATTTGCAGTAAAGTCATTCGGAGCTTCTCCTATTGGAGTACCTACACTAACAGCCAGTACATGTACAACACCATTACTTGGTTGTATATCCGATGATGCAACTGCCGCAGTCGCAAAATTATTAGGGTTTGATGGATCCCATAAATAAGAAATAGTTAATTGGCGGTATCCAACATACTTAACTCCATTTACGGAATTATATACAACACCGATGTTTGCAATATCTCTATCGTATGTGTAATAGTATGATCCCGGAAACAATTCCCTCAAATTAAAATCAACCTGAGGATAATCTTTTAACCTATATGAACCTTTAAAAATGTATCTTCCTAAAAATTTCCTCCATATTTCAGGCTGTACATCAGAAAGGGTTTTCAAAGTATCTCTTCCCGTATCGAACAACAATTGATTTAATCCACCCTGCAATTCGCGAATGGGGGTATTTACCAAACCAATAGTGCGTCTGATCACCTCATCTGTTGGAGCAAAGAAAGTGATGTTTTCATTTTTGAAAACATCTTCCATACCTGCCAGCTTAACAATTTGAGCGATAGTGTCAAATTTGTTGTTCGACTCCAAATACTGCATTATATTCCCATTAAAAACCGGGTTGGCTTTACCACCATCATTATAATAGTCGTCTTTTTTACAGGAACTTATTACCATTGCCAGCAAAATCAATAATATTGCCGTCGGTTTAAAGTATCGTTTAATAATATTTTTCATGTATTTATCTATTATTTAAAATTAAAGACCTGAACCAATCCAATAGTTATTTAAACTCATCTTAGGATTATTGAACAATGCGTTTGGATGAATTGGCCAGGTCCAACCACCCCTGTTAAACTTATCTGAAGTCAATGGATTATCTGTCCACTCTTTACTTAATACTCTTTTAGTTCTTACCAGGTCAAAATAACGACTTCCTTCTCCCATCAGTTCTTTAGATCTTTCCAGAAAAATTGCATCTTTCAAATTTGTATCTTTACTTCCGGTTGGGTACGGCGGAGCCACGGCCCTTCCCCTTACAATATTTAAACACTCTATTGCTATCGGATCTTCAGGATTAAGATTAGCCAACGCCTCTGCACGTAACAAAATAGCATCGCTATAGCGCATAATTAAATATGTATTGTCTGGATTCAAATCCAAATTAGGATTGTTTGCATCTGCGAATGTATTTAATGCAAATTTCCTTAACTGAAAGGTTGAAGCATTTTGATCAAATGGAGCAACAAACCAGATTGTTAATCTTAAATCTGATTCATCCGGATAAAGTTTTCTCATATATTCTGTTGAAAATACAGAGTAGCTATATCTGTGAGTATACTCAGGTTGCTTGTATGGGAAATGGATAAATGCATCTCCAAAGGGCGAATATGCATTAGCCTGCGCAAATGGGTCATTCAAATCCTGATTGTAATTCAGTGTTCTGAACAATTCAAAAAGACTTTCCTCAGAACGGCCCTTTACAACTTTAGCCCATTCACCTAGAGGAAGCAGACGAAAAGCTTTACTGTCCATAATCTCTTTTCCCAATGCAGCTGTTTCCTGATAATATGAAGTTCTATTAGCAATATCAAACCCTGCATTCCACATATTCATATTCATCAATAAACCTATTGCTGCACCTCTGTTTGCCCTCACACCCCTCAAAGATGGATCAGTAAAAGTTAACGGTAAATCATTTCTAAAATCTTTAAGATCAGCAATGCAATTATTTATAACAGTTACCATATTTTCTCTTGGCAAAGGATCTTTTTGAAAGGCATCAGTATAATAAACTACATCCCCAAATAAGCGAACCATCTGAAAATAACAAAAACAACGAATAAATTTGGCTTCAGCTTTATAGCGCTTAGACTCTTCAGCCGTTAGTGCAGCAATACCATCGTCGATTTTACTAATCATCAGATTAGCCGATTGTATCACTCTGTAATATTCATCCCATTTGGTTAAATCGCTAAAATTATAACCAGACCAAGCTGGTGGTGGTGGTCCGGTAGATATCGCGGCCAGCAGGTACCTGTCATTAACAGTAGTTAAAGGAACATTCTGCTTATCGGTACTTCCCTGAGGGTTTGGCGTTTGCCTGGTGTGCCCCCCGATTAATCCAGATGCAGAACGACCGGCGCCACCTTCTGCCGCAGGAATTACCTCTCCCGAGCGAAATTCACCTGTTGCTCCAGCAAAAGCTGTTCGTGTATATTTATCAAATAACTCACCATACATATCGGTGATATTTGCTTCCATATCCTCCCTGGTCTTGTAAAAATTATTTCCTGTAAGTTTATCTATGGGAGTAATATCCAAAAATTTCTTACAGCCATATTGTGAAGCGCTTACAACAATAAATAAGCAAATAATATATTTTTTCATGTCTTATTAGTTTTGTGACTTCAATTAAAATTCTACGTTAAAACCAAGATTATATACTCGGGGAACCGGGTAACCATTTGAACCATCTCTACCAATTGCAGTAACCCCCTCCGGATTTGGACCGGTGTAAGGAGAAAAAGTAACAATATTACTTGCCGAAAGGAAGGTACGTATATTGTTCAAACCAATACGTCTGGCCATTTTTTTAGCAAATGAATAAGAAAGTGTAATCTGGTTAATTTTGAAGTAACTTCCGGTTTCCATCCAAAGCGTTTGTTCATATCTGTAATTATTCGCAAAAGCGTTGTGTGCATAGTCGTAAGCATTGGCAAATCTGGCGTTGGTATAACCAGGGCCTGTCCACATATTTAAGTCATTAACAGGAACAACAGTAAGTGGATTTTTGCCATAAACACCATCTTTGATACCAAACGGATTGTTCAGCAACCTTAACCTGTCTGCAAGGGCATTATTCAAAATAGAACGTTTTGCAGTATAAGTAGCATAAATATTAAGGGAAAGGGTAGAACCCGATGGCATAGTATAACTCAAAGTATTAGATAAACCACCTGTCAACACGGGCTGTGTATTACCAACAACTTGTAAATCTCTTGAATCCAATACATAATCACCATTGGCATCATAGAAACGTGCATCGCCACCCTGGAAGGAATTAAGAAAATCTCCGGAATCATTATTCCTGTATCTTAAACCTGTAACAGGATCAATTGGTACATCGTTTGTTGAATCGTATACACCCTGATTTACATATAAGTAGTTAGCCAATGAATTTCTTCCAATTCTTTTTGCTAAATGCTGTGAATAACCAGAATTAAAATCAAACTCAATAAACTGTCCGTTATACTCTTCAGGAAGTTTTGTTAAAACGTCATTATTCCAGGCTCCGTTTACGGATATAGTCCAGTTAAATTTGCTGTCTTTAGCTAAAGGCCTGCTTGTAAACGATAGCTCATATCCATAATTTGCAAGTGCTGCATCATTACTTGTATATTTACTAAAAGCAAGGGTATTAGATAATTGACTAACAAACAGTTCATTATCAACCTTTTTATAATAAGTATCAAAAATAACATCAAGTTTTCCGTTGAATAGACCTAAGTCAAAACCAAGGTTAAATTGGGTTACTTTTTTTGGCCTAAGCAAAGGGTTAGGTACATATTCATAATCTATTCCTACCCGTGGATTATTGTTATAGAAACCACGTGGGATGTACTTTCCATAAATATCGATCAAATTTCCAACCGGAAAAATGTTTCTACCCGCCGTTACCCGAATATCTCCATAATTTAGCCATTTAAGATCTTTAAGCCAATTTTCTTTATTAAAGTTCCATTTCAAACCCACTGAAGGATTCTTAGAATATGGTTCTTTATTTCCGTTATTGGAAGTACCGTCAATACGATAAGTTAAATCAAAAATGTATTTCTTCTCAAAATCATAAGTAAAAGCCGCCGCAAATGAAATTTGATTCTGATCGTAAAAAGAAGTTAAAATACCACCGCCCCTAGAGTAATAACCATCATATCCTAATGGTCCTTGAAATTGATCATTTGGCGATCTTTCTAATCTTGTAATACTTGATTGTCCCTTTTTAATATACATCTCACTAAAAAGGTTAAGAAAAAAGTTATGCTTCTCATTTAAAGATCTGGTATAAGAAACGTTATTTCTATTATATAGCTGCGAGGTATATCCATAGAAAGAGTATATCTTAGCAAATTGATCGTTAGCAGCAGCAGGCGTAAAAGTATCTTCAGTATCTACATTATAATCATAACTAGCCGCAGAAGTTAAATTTAATCCCGGGATTAGCTCATAACGTCCCTCAATATAAGTATTTAGGTTCTTAGGTCCTGCATCTGTATTTGTTTGCAGGGCTGATAATACACTACTGGTTGCCTGAAAGAATGAAGGCCCGGGCAGTAATGACGATTTTTGTCCGTCGGCTGCAACACCCGTTTGTAATAACCCTACTCCATTTGCCTTTTTGATCTTACCTACGTTACCTCTTATGGATCCAAAAAAACTAATTCTTTCAGTAGGTTTATAGTCCATATTCATATTCAAACTATACCTGTCAAAACCAGTATTTTTGATAATACCCTTATCAGAAAAGTAACTCAGGTTCGTCTTATAACTAAACTTGGTATCACCACCATCAAGCTGAACGTTATGTGTTTGATTATAGGTATTTTGATAGAAAACGCCCTGCCAATCGGTTGAATTGTTGTAATAAGGATTCAAACTATCAGCTAAGAAAGGTGTATTTGAAACCATATACTGATCTCTGAATCTACCATAGGTATTGATCTGATATAATTTTAGCTCACGTTCAGCATTCCCACCCAAAATACTGCGGAGTTTAGGAATTGCATTCATGTAAAAGTTACCGGTATAACGGATACGCGGAACAGCTGAATTTCCTCGTACAGTTTGTATTAAAATTACACCATATGCACCCCTTGAACCGTACAATGC
>NZ_JBFTIZ010000113.1:0-13901 GCF_056395165.1 Pedobacter sp. 10L46_2 | reverse complement strand
GTGGGAGGATGTATTTAATGAATCCGTATCGCCTAAATTTGCTGCTGAGAAGGATTTTAGGGTGACAGGTAGAGTTACCAATATTCTGAAAAAACCGGTGTCTGGAGCTCAAATGCTAATCTCTTCACAAAAGCCATTTTTTATTACTACAGCAATAACTGATCAACAAGGAGGATTTATATTCACCGCTTTGCCCCCAATAGATTCCGGATCATTTTTTATTCAGGCGAGAACCCCAAAGGGTAGAACTATGAATTTTGGCGAAGTGGAAGTGGATCGTCAAAAGTTTCCTCCGGCCCGCGAAATGTTTCGAAACAAGATGATGCCTTGGTATGTAAATACTGACACTACCCAATTGAATTACGTCAAAAATAAAGCTATTCTATTAAAAGAGGAAAGGCCTGGTGCAAGTGGTATTGCATTAAAAGAAGTGAAAATTATAGATAAAAAGTTAATCAAGGGCTCTTTTAATCAGAATGGGCCTGGTAAAGCTGATTTGATTTTTGATGAAAAGGATATCAAAGAATCTGGTGTTATGAGTTTGTATCAATTGCTCAAGCAAAAGGTTCCCGGATTTCGGGTAATCAACGAGGATGGTTTTGCAAAGATTAAGATGAATCATTATGATGTAACTATTACCGTGGATGGAAGAGGTATACCATTATTTTATAGCGACATTCCTGATCCAAGAGTTGATGACATTAAACAGGATTTGGAGGATCTTAAAATAGCAACTTTTCGTGGTCTGGAAGTAATGTATAGCAGGAAATATACCGCTTCTTATAGTAGAGGAGGTTTTTCTGACGAAAGAAGGATTTCTGGTGTCGGAAAGGCTGATATGGCTGCTTTTGCACGTAATTTTGGTGCTAATGGAGGGGTGATGCCTAATACCTCGAGAAGAGATATTGATGTTGCCTTTATAGAATTGACCACCTACAGTGGAGTTGGCTGGCATAGAATTAACAAACCTGATGTTGGTTACTACCGACCTCTGCCAATTATGTATCCTCAGGAATTTTACAGACCAAAGTATATTGCCGCTAATGTATCAGAGATGAATCCTGATCTTCGAGCTACCATACATTGGGAACCAAACGTTACCACCGATGCCCAGGGAAAAGCAAATGTCTCTTTTTACACCGCCGATATTCCTGGATCTTATACAATTACCATTGAAGGGAGTAATATGAACGGAGTTATTGGAAGCAGACGATATAAACTATTATTACCCAAACCAGTTAGCAAATGATTATCTCTTAATTTTTACACCTAATAAATATTCTCTTCACGATATTTTTTTATATTTATGAAATTCCAACCATCCAAACAAATTAAACCGTATGAAATTTAAAAACGCTCTTAAAATTGCTATTCCTGTTTTTTCAGTGCTGCTAGTTGCAGCTGCTTTTTCTTTTACGCAAAAGGACAACGATCCTGTAGAAAAACTAGTTGCCTCACTGCAAAAATGGACAGAAACTCAGCCACAAGAAAAGGTATACCTTCATACCGATAAACCTTATTACATGGTAGGTGATACCATTTGGTTTAAAGCCTATGTAACCATTGGCAGCAAACATCAGCTTTCGGCACTTAGTGGTGCGGTATATGTTGATCTTTATAACGAGGCAGATTCACTTGCAAAATCATTAAAGCTACCACTTATTGCCGGAATGACCAAAGGGAGTTTTGTATTGCCTGACAGCAGCTCACGTGACGGCAATTATCGGATAAGAGCCTATACACAATGGATGCGTAATTCGGATCCCGCGTTTTTTTATGATAAGATACTCAGAGTTGGTAATTCGGTTGCAAATACTGTTTTCTGTAAAATCAATTATGAATATAGCAAAGATGGCTCGAAAGATGTTGTAACTGCTGTGTTAACCTATTCAAATGATAAAGGGGAAGCCTTAAGTAACAGGAAGGTTGATTATGCACTTTTAGAAAATGGCTATGAAAAGGTGTTTAGCGGCAATAAAGAAACCGATAATTATGGGCAGCTAAAAATAAAATTACAAGGTGGTAAATCTGGTAAATTACAAGATAAGCACCTAACAGCCAAGCTTCAGACCAGGGAGAAAGAAATTGTGATAAAAGAGTTTGCAATCAAAAGCATATCGACACAAACTGATGTTCAGTTTTTTCCGGAAAGTGGTCCTTTAGTAAGTGGTGTTCGTACAAGGGTTGCATTTAAGGCAACGGGAACTGATGGATTAGGTGTTCCGGTTAAAGGAGTTATAATTGATAATGACGGCAAAGAAGTAGAAACATTTGAAGCAACACATCTTGGAATGGGACAGTTTAGATTAATGCCTGAAAAGGGTAAACTTTATCAGGCAAAAGTGACTTATCCTGATGGATCAGAAAAGTCTGTTAAGTTGCCTCCTGTTCTGGAAAGTGGATATGTTCTTTCTGTTTATAATAATACTGAAACAGATACTGTTCTTGTGCGTATTATAGCAAATCCTTCTGTACTTGAAAAGGGCAGCCAAACTGTTAGTTTGATTGCTCAATCGGGCGGTAGTGTAAGTTATGCAAGCAGTATGCCGATAGGTAAGGCACAAACATCTTTATCTATACCGGCAAAAGATTTACCATCTGGAATTACCCAGTTTACGTTGTTTTCTTCGACCGGAGATCCAATGAATGAGAGGATTATTTTTATCCAGAACAATGATCAGATGGATGTTAAATTATCGRCAGCTAAAAAAGTTTATGCAGCAAAGGAAAAGGTTGAAATAGACGTAAGTGCCGCCAGTGCAAATGGAGCTCCAATTTCGGGCAATTTTTCGGTATCTGTAGTTAGTGAAGATGCTGTTCCAGTTGATGAGGCTAAAGAAAATACTATATTTTCTCAAATATTGTTGAGCTCTGATATTAAGGGCTACATAGAGAAACCAAGCTATTATTTTAATAACCCTACTGAAGAAACCAAATCAAATCTTGACCTATTAATGCTTACACAGGGCTACAGAAGGTTTGTATGGAAAGATATAACCGCGGGTAAGCCATTTCAGCCTGCTTTTAAAGCAGAGAAATTAACCACTAATGTTACAGGAAGGTTATTGAGTTTGGGAGAGAAACCCATTGCCGGCGGAAAGATAACATTGATAAATAATAAATTAGGGGTGGTAATTGATACAGTCACCAACGCTGAAGGGTATTATAAATTTAGTGATCTGTTAATTACTAATGAAATCAGTTTCACCTTGCAAGGCAGAAATGCAAAAGGTGGCAAAAACGTAGAAATAAAGGTTGATAAAATTCGTGATCAGGACAGAACACCAAATATGAATGTTGGCGATCTTGATACTGATCTGGGTAAGTCATTGATGGCTTCTCTTGAGAATAGTAAAAAACAAGATGCGGAAATGGTGAGGAATGGACAAATGGGTCGGGCTCAACAACTTAATGAGGTTATAATTAGTGCAAAAAAGCGTAAAAGGCTATTTGGCTATGATCTTGTATTAGATGGACACGCAGATTTTACTTACAGGCCGAGTAATGTGCAGGCATTTGGGACACTTTTGGAGTGGTTAAGAGCTACGGTCACCAATGTTGAATTCAGATCGGCTGAAGCTGATTGCGGACCAGTTACCATGCCGTTTTCAAGAAATGAAAGGATGAAAGTATTTCTTGATGGTAGAGAAATTAATGATTGCGAGGTTCAGGATCTGTTTTATTTGGATCCATTAGATATTGATAGGGTTGATGTTGCTCGTACCAATGCTGCCATAATGAGTATGACCGGAGGACCTAGCTTATTTTTAGCAACGAAAAGAGGGATTGGAGTATTGCGTTCGGGATATACTCCTGAAGTAGTAAGTTATGCGCCAAGAGGTTTTAACCCTGTAAAGGAATTTTACGCTCCGGTTTATGATAGTAACAGTCGTATAACAGATCTAAGAAGTACGGTGTATTGGAATCCTGGTGTCTTAGTCGGATCAAATGGTAAAGGAAAGATTAGCTTTTTTAATGCAGATACAAAAGGTGTTTACCGCGTAGTTATTGAAGGTATTAATGGAGATGGATTACTAGGAAGGCAGGTTTATAAATACGAAGTTAAATAATGAGCATTATTTTTCTTGAATGGGTGTCCTCAATGGAGACGTCATAGTTGTCTTTGTATTTGATTGCACGTATTTAATCATTTACTAAGACAACTATGAAATTGAAACGCTCCATTTTCCTATTTTGTTCAATAGCATTTATTGGCATGGTGGCTTTTACAGGCCGAGAAGAGGATCCTATTGAAAAGCTTTTAACTTCTCTCCAAAGTTGGGCAGAGAATAATCCTCAGGAAAAAGTTTACTTACATACTGATAAGCCTTATTATATTGTTGGAGATACGATATGGTTTAAAACGTATGTGACTATTGGTAGCAAACACCAGCTATCAGCACTTAGTGGGGCTGTTTATGTAGAGCTGATTAATGAAGGTGATTCTATTGCTCAGTCGCTTAAATTGCCGCTTATGGCGGGGATGGCTAAAGGTAGTATTGTGCTCTCGGATACCGCTATTCGAGAAGGGAATTATCGCTTAAGAGCCTATACCCAATGGATGCGTAATGCCGGACCGGAATATTTTTACGACAGAACCTTTAGTGTCGGTAACTCTGCAGCAAATACTGTTTTTGCAAAAATAGATTACATCTACGCTAAGGATGGGGAGCAAACTAAAGTAACGGCATTGATAAAATATACCGATCAAAAGGGAGAACCGTATGCAGATAAAGCCGTTAGATACGAATTAAAAGAAGGTTATAAATCAATAGCTACTGGCGGTGGCAAAACCAATGAGTCGGGAGAACTAAGTGTAAGCTTGCCAAGTTCTAAATCAGAAAAGGCCGGTAGCACTTATATTTTGACGAGGATTACCATCGCTGATGGAGAAAATGTCCCTAAATCATTTCCTATCAAAAGAGCTTCGCAGCAAACAGATGTTCAATTTTTTCCTGAGGGGGGAAATCTTGTAAACGATATATGGACAAAGGTTGGAGTTAAAGTGGTTGGAGCTAATGGTTTAGGTGTATCTGTTCAAGGGGTGATAATTGATAATGAAAATAAAGAGGTTTCTAAGTTGGAAACGAAACATTTGGGTATGGGTTATTTTAATTTGAAATCGGAACAGGGCAAAACCTATCAGGCAAAAATAACTTATCCTGACGGATCAGTAAATACGTTAAAATTGCCTAATGCAGTTAATGAAGGTTATGCGCTTTCTGTGTATAATAATACAACGGGAGATACCATTTTAGTAAGGATAGGGGCAGGCAGTTCCATTTTGAAAAAAGGAGATCAGGTTGTTAGTTTAGTTGCCCAATCCGAAGGTGATCTTCAATATGCTGCTGATATTCATGTAAACAAGGCTGTTACTTCTATTCCAATTCCTTCGAAGGGACTCCCATCTGGTATTCTACAATTTGCGCTCTTTTCTGAATCTGGGAATCCATTAAATGAAAGGATCGTCTTTGTACAAAAGAATGATCATATGGACTTAAAAGTTAACAGTTCCAAAAAGGAATACTCATTAAGAGAGAAAGTAGAAATAGAATTGGATGCTCGAGATGCTGCGGGGAATCCTTTGGTAGGGAATTTTTCAGTGTCAGTGATTAATGAAGATGTAGTCCCTTCAGATGAAACTACCGAGAACTCTATATTCTCTCAATTGTTGTTGAGCTCTGATATAAAAGGTTATATAGAAAAACCTAATTATTATTTTCATAACCCAACAGATGAAACAAGAGCTAATCTTGATATTTTAATGCTTACTCAAGGGTATAGAAGGTTTGTCTGGAAAGACCTGATTTCTAACAAGCAATTGCCGCCGGTCTATAAAGCTGAAAAGCTAGTAACAAACATTACCGGAAAGTTAATGACATTAAACAATAAACCGGTCGCTGATGGTAAGGTTACACTAATTAATAACAAGCTAGGCTTGGTCTTAGACACTATTTCTGACGGGAAAGGGAAATTTAAGTTTAGCAATCTTCTTATTACCGAAGGAATTGATTTTACAATCCAGGGTAGGACAGCAAAAAATAGTAAAAGATTAGAAATACAAATTGATAAGTTTGTTGAACAAGATGCCACCCCTAATATTAATATTGGTGACATCAATTCCGATATTCCCAAGGCGCTTATGGCGTCTATTGAAAATAGTGTAAAGCAAGATTTAGACATGCAAAAACATGGGAGAATTGGACGTGGCCAGCATTTGAAAGAAGTTCGGATTCAGGCGAGTAAGTTGCCTAAATTTGGTAATACCATCCATGAAAACCAGGCTGATCAGGTTTTTAGACCGGATTCCAGACAAAACTGCGGAACATTTAAAGACTGCTTGGAGAAAATGAACAACAACAAAAGTGTGCGTTTTGATCAGATCATGTCGGAAGACTGTGGGCCTATGTGGGTAGCACGTACCTTATCGGGGGATGGAGTTTATGCTGTAACTATTGATGGATGGATTCTTGAAAGTTGTGATTTTCAGGAGCTGCTATTAGGGGATGGATCAAATATCAGTAAGGTATATTTCGTATATGATAGTTATGCGATGAGGGCGAGGTTACTTGGTGGCAGGTTTGGATTAAAGCCTCCGCCAGTAATGGCAATTTATACTAAAAGTGGTAATTTTCGTCAAAAATATGATCCATCGGTAGTTTATTATGCTCCAAAAGGGTTTGCTTCGGTAAAGGAGTTCTATGTACCTAAATATGGTAATAACGAAGTTAACAACTCCCTTGCAGATTTAAGAAGCACTATCTATTRGAACCCTGCAACGGTTACTGATAAGGAAGGTAAAGCCAGGCTCAGTTATTTCAATTCAGATAACAAAGGAACTTACCGCGTAACTGTAGAAGGGATCAACGCAGATGGTTTACTTGGAAGACAGGTTTATCGTTATCAGGTTAAATAATTTCAATACCAGMATCCTTATATCGTTGTAGCTTGCCTTCCTTTGGATCTATATCTGTGATGATGGTATCTAACTCATTTGTTGCACAGATGTAGTAATTTTCAGCTGTATCCAATTTCTCAAATGTTGAAAGTGCAATAATATGTTTAGATGTTTCAACCATCGCTTTCTTCATCTGACTATCTTCATAATTTAAGCCTGTAACCCCAATGTTTAGGTCGATGCTGCAGATACCCAGAAAGCAAATATCGGCACGAACATTTTTAATGGCTTGTATGGCATCATGCCCCATTGTAGAGAAGGAGGATTTATTTAATCGTCCGCCTACAAAAATCACCTCTGCATTTGGGTGGTCTTCCAAGATATTGGCTACAGGGAAATTATTGGTTACTACGGTTATGTTAATTTCCTTAGGTAAGCCGGTTGCAACAGCTAAAGCTGATGTTCCGGCATCGAATATGATTACCTGGCCATCCTTAATGAATTTTAGGGCTTTGGCCGCAATTATCTCTTTATGGCCAACGTCGTAATTTTCTCTTTCTCTATAATGTCTTGGAATAGGAGAGTGCAAGACTGCTCCTCCGCGAACTGCTTTAAGCAAACCTTCATCTGATAATTCCTTAATATCTCTTCTTACCGTGTCTTCAGAAACATTTAATAGTTTACTTAAATCTCCTAAAAGAACTTTGCCTTCTTTAGTGATGTGATCTATTATCTGCTGTAGTCTTTCTGCCTTTATCATAATTTGTTTGCAATATTATGCAATATTAAGAAAATTAAATTGCAATATGTTGCAAAACATTGTATTTTTGTTGCAACTTCTTACAAGATATAAATAAATAAAATATGAAAAAAACAATAGCTATTGATATGGATGGTGTGCTCGCCGATACAGAGACCCATTTCATAAACTGGTATGAGAGAGACTATGGTGTTAAAGTAAATCGTAAAGACATGTTGGGAGTACTTGAATCGGAAGGGTTTCCTGATAAGACAGCGGTAAAAAGATTTGTTTATACGCCTGGATTTTTCAGGACAATACCTGTAATGCCAGGAGCAATTGAGGCGGTAAAAGAACTCATGGAAACTTACGATGTATACGTTGTTTCAGCAGCAATGGAATTTCCTCAATGTTTATCTGAAAAGCAAGAATGGTTGCAAGAATATTTTCCATTTATTAGTTGGGAAAACATAGTTTTTTGTGGCGATAAAAGTATTATTAATACAGATTACATGATAGATGACCATTGCAAAAATCTTGATTATTTTAAGGGCAAAACGATTATGTTTACCGCTGCACATAATGTTTACAAAACACATCATCAAAGAGTTGATAACTGGAATGATGTAATGGACTTGTTCGAGAAAGAAGAAGTGCCAGCATAATAACCGGACGCAAACGTTTTCGATAATAAATGCGGTTTAGTATGCATTTAATCTTGTAAACAACATATATATTTAGTTTTTATACCATCTATTACTACAAAAGTAAATTACGGTATAAGGAAACTAAATATAATATGAGCCAAGGCAGTAAAATACACAGAATGACACAAACCATGAGGTGGTTTGGTCCTAAAGATCCGGTAAGCTTATCAGACATCAGACAAGCTGGCTGCACAGGAGTTGTTAGTGCACTTCATCATATTCCAAATGGAGAAATTTGGACGGTTGAAGAGATCTTAAAACATAAAAATCTAATTGAAACAGCTGGTCTCGAGTGGAATGTTGTAGAAAGTGTACCCGTTCATGAATCTATAAAAACTCAGGATAAAGGCTTTGAAAATTATATATCCAATTATAAGACTTCCTTAAAGAATCTGGCTTCTTGTGGTGTATCGGTTGTTACCTACAATTTTATGCCTGTGCTGGATTGGACAAGAACCAACCTTGCCTTTGAACTTGAAAATGGCGCTAAAGCTTTAAAGTTCGAAAAAGCAGCACTTGTGGCATTTGATGTATATATGCTGAACAGGCCAGATGCAGTTAATGATTACACCTATCAGGAACTTGAAAAGGGTAGATTGCGTTTCGAGCAAATGTCTGCCGAGGAACGGTTAGTGTTGCAAAGAAATATTATTGCAGGCTTGCCTGGAAGTGAAGAGAGTTTCACCTTAAAACAGTTTCAGGATGCTTTAGATAAGTATAAAGGAATCGATGAAGACGGACTTTCTCAAAACCTTATTCATTTTCTTTCAGAAATTGTTCCGGTTGCTGATGCTGCAGGAATAAAACTGGCTATTCATCCTGATGATCCGCCTTATCCTATTTTTGGTTTACCAAGAGTTGTTAGTACAGCCGGGCAGGTTCAGAAATTATTTACTGCTGTTCCTTCATTAAATAACGGACTTTGCTTCTGTACAGGTTCTTTTGGTGTAAGAGCGGATAATAACCTGCCTGAAATGGTAAATGTATTTGGAGAAAGAATTCATTTTATTCATTTAAGGAGTACAAAAAGAAATGAAGCGGGTGATTTTTACGAGGACAACCATTTGGAAGGCGATGTAGATATGTATAATGTTGTAAAACAAATCATTTTGATACAACAGAAAAGACAAGCTAACATTCCAATGCGACCTGATCATGGTCACCAGATGCTTGATGACCTCAAGAAAAAAACTAACCCAGGTTATTCAGCCATCGGCAGATTAAAAGGCCTCGCTGAGTTGAGAGGATTAGAGTTCGGAATAATAAACCAGTTTTTAGATAAATAACATGATAGAAGGAGCAGTAATACCTGAAGATTTTTTGTTGAGCAGCAAAAAAGCGAAAATACTTTTTAATGATTATGCAAAAAACCTACCTATAATTGATTATCATAATCACCTGCCACCACAAGAAATAGCAGAAAATAAGAAGTTTGCTAATCTGACTGAGATCTGGCTGAAAGGTGATCACTATAAATGGAGGGGGATGCGTGCATTGGGTGTTAGCGAAGAGCTGATTACAGGAAGTGCTGCAGATCAGGATAAATTTATGGCCTGGGCAAGGGTGGTGCCTGCAACAGTTAGAAACCCCTTGTTTCATTGGACGCATATGGAACTTAAAAATCCTTTTGGTATCAATTCTTTTCTACATGCTGATTCCGGTAAAAGAATTTATGAAGACTGTAATGCGTTGCTTACAAAAGATGAGTTTTCTACACAAGGATTGTTAAACCATTTTAAAGTTGAAATGGTTGGTACAACAGATGATCCTTGCGATGATCTTAGATATCATAAACAGTTAGGTGAGCGTGACTTTTCAGTAAAAGTAAAACCTTCGTTCAGACCAGATAAAGCTTTATTGATTGATAAGGCAGTTCAATTTAAGGATTATGTAAAACAGCTTTCTGCTGTTTCAGGAATTGCTATAACAGATGTTGAGGGGTTACTCGCGGCTTTAAGACAGCGTGTTGATTATTTCGCTGCGCATAATTGCAGTGTTTCTGACCATGGATTAGCTACTTTGCCTGCAACATAWAACTTAACTGACGGGGAGAAAAAGGAATTTATCAGTTTCTTAAAAACCGATGATGCTGTGTTTTCTAATCCTGATGCTTTTGCCGGTTATGTTTTAACGGAATTGAGCAAACTATATCATGAAAAGGACTGGGTGCAACAGTTTCACTTGGGCGCAATTAGAAATAACAATCTTGGAATGTTCAAAAAATTAGGCGCTGATACGGGGTATGACTCTATTGGCGACTTTAGACATGCTGAAAGATTGTCAGGATTTTTAGGCAATCTGAGTGTAACTGATCAGCTTACTAAAACCATTATTTATAATCTTAATCCTGCAGATAATGAGGTTTTTGCAGCTATGACTGGTAATTTTGCCGATGGAAGGATGAAAGGTAAAATGCAATTCGGTTCTGGCTGGTGGTTTCTGGATCAAAAAGATGGCATGGAAAAACAATTGAACGCATTGTCTAATATGGGGATGGTGAGCAATTTTGTAGGTATGCTTACTGACTCACGTAGCTTCCTTTCTTATTCACGACATGAATACTTCAGAAGAATATTATGTAACCTGTTTGGGGCAGAAATGGAGAATGGAATATTACCTAATGACGAGAAATGGATTGGGCAGATTATCAGCGATATCTGTTATTACAACGCTAAAGAATATTTTAAATTAGGCTAGGGTTATCCCTAGCCTAATAAAAATACGGTCATACTTTTAGGCCCGTGGGCTCCAAGTACTAAAGATTGTTCAATATCTGCAGTTTTTGATGGCCCAGCAATAAAGGATCCGAATCCATATTCGGCGTCGCCTATTTTACTATAGGCATCGTGCATGGTAGCAACAATGTCGGCTTTGTTTACCACAACAGCTAATTGCTGACAAATAAAGGGTACGACCCTTTGTTGCATCAGATCTTCGGTAACCCATAGGGCTGCGTTTTCGGCAACACCAAAATGGGCTTTAATTATAGCCAGATCAACATCTTCATAGCTATGCGGATCTTTATTCTCCCATCCTGATTCGGTTACCGAAGCAAGTTCAGGAAGAGTAGATATGAGTCTTTTTTTATCTTTAAATTCCTGTTGAATGTATTGTGCGATTTCTTCAAAATTTGAAACTTCAACTATTGCTCCACCTATGGTAGTTAATACCGTTTTAAACTGCGTTATGCTTTCCATTCCACCTGGTACAGTAGTACTGGTACAGTAGTAAGGTCTGCCGGTAAAGGCCTGGCGCTTGGTTGATTGGTTTTTATTTTAGCCAGTATTTCTTCTCTGCTAGTCATTTTTATTGTTTTGTTTATACCATTCTCCAAATGATTGTTTTGGAGATTCTGGCATTTCTCTGTGCTTATACCAAAGATTAAGTTTATTGTTTACCGTGAAGGGGGCATGTTTTAAAACCCAACGACCTGCTCTTCCAGCGATTTTATATATTGATGGATTTGATAATGTAAAATCCATTGCTTTCATGGCCATTGCCTTTTTTGGATCTGCATAACCTTCTTTAACAATTACCTGGCGCCATTTATAAAGTTGTTCATGAATGTTTATTTTTACCGGACACACATTACTGCACGACCCACAAAGAGTGGAAGCGAATGGAAGATCTGCATAGTTTTTCATGTCCAGGTTTGGAGCCAATATGGAACCAATAGGCCCTGCAATTGCAGTGTGATAACTGTGTCCGCCGCTTCTGCGATAAACCGGACAGGTGTTCATACATGCTGCGCAGCGGATACACTTAAGTGAGTTGCGGAAATCTTCTCTGCCAAGTTGTGTAGTCCTGCCATTGTCTACCAAAACGATGTGCATGGTTTGCCCTGGTCTTGGCTTTTTAAAATGACTGGAGTAGGTGGTAATGGGTTGTCCGGTGGCACTTCTGGTAAGTATCCTTAGAAATACAGAAAGATGCTTACGTAAGGGTACTATTTTCTCAATTCCCATGCAAGCAATATGTACATCGGCAAGATGTGCACCCATATCGGCATTTCCTTCATTTGTACATACAACAAACTCGCCCGTTTCAGCTATTGCAAAATTTACTCCGGTGATAGCAGCCTTTCTGGTAATAAACTTTTCACGTAAATGATCCCTTGCAGCGGCAGTCAAAAATACCGGATCAGAAGCACCTTCGGGTGTGCCAAGATGCTTGTGGAACAAATCTCCTATCTCTTCCTTTTTCTTATGAATACAAGGAAGTACGATATGGCTGGGTGGTTCTTCAGCCAGTTGCACAATACGTTCCCCTAAGTCAGTATCTATAACCTCTATGTCGTTTTTATGGAGATAATCATTTAGATGGCATTCCTCGGTAAGCATTGATTTGCTTTTAACAATGCGGTTTACGCCGCTTTCCTTTAAAATGGAATGCACTATTTTATTGTGTTCTTCACCATTGGCTGCCCAATGAACTTTTATGCCGTTCTTTTCAGCATTGGCCTCAAACTGCAAAAGGTAATCATGCAAGTTTGATAGAACATTGTCTTTTATTTGTGATGCGGTTTCGCGCAAGGTTTCCCACTCTGGTAAACTATGGGCAGCCTTATCCCGCTTAGCCCTCACAAACCAAAGCGTTTCATCATGCCAGTCTACACGCGCTTCATCTTTATTAAAGATATCTGATAATTGAGCGTGATCTTTTGCTCCTGTACTCATTTTATTATTGCTGGTTGTAGGTTTAAAATTCCTGTGCGTTTAATATCTCGGCAATGTGTATTACTTTAACATTGCTGTTTTGTCTGCGTAAAATACCCTCCATATGCATCAGGCAAGACATGTCTGCTGCGGTAATATATTCGGCACCACCGTTAAGATGATCTGCAACCCTGTCTTTACCCATTTTTACAGATACGGCTTCTTCCGCAACACAAAAAGTACCACCAAAACCACAGCACTCATCAGGTCGCTTCAGATTAATCAGTTCCAGACCTTCAACCATATTTAGCAGGTGCAGTGGCTTAGAGAAAGGAGCCTCAACGAGTTCACTCATTTGCGCAAGCATTAATCCACGCTGCCCATGGCAACTTTGGTGTACACCGACTTTATGAGGGAAACTTGCAGTTAATTTCTCCACTTTAAGTACATCAATAAGGAACTCAGTTAACTCATAGATCTTTTTTCTGATTCCAAGGGCCTTGTCTTCGGCTTTATCGGCATGAAGATGATCCTTAATATGGAGTACACAGCTCCCGGAAGGGGATACCACGTAATCAAATTCAGAAAAGTTTTCTATAAATAAATCATTGCATCCTTGTGTGAGATGTTCAAAGCCCGAATTGGCCATAGGCTGACCACAACAGGTTTGCTTTGTGGGATAAACCACGTCAACTCCTAGTTTCTTCAATAAAGTTAAGGTTGCAATAGCGGCGTTTGGGTAGAACTGGTCAATATAACACGGAATAAAAAGTCCAACAGTCATGGCTAAAAGTATCTGATCTTATTTGGTTTAGGTTGTGCGTTCAAGCAAATATACAGTGCTCAGCGGTAAATATAATGTTATTAAGAATATTATGCAGATTAGTTTGCTATTTAGAACG
>NZ_JBFTIZ010000112.1:24371-31144 GCF_056395165.1 Pedobacter sp. 10L46_2 | reverse complement strand
AAACCATACAGGGTGAAGCAGGAATTAGAATTGCCGATAAAGCCTATTTTAAAGCGCTTAGAGAGAAATGCACTGCTACCGGTACATTATTAGTGCTTGACGAAATACAATGCGGTTTTGGACGAACTGGTAAACTATTTGGCTTTGAACATTTTGACATTGTACCTGATATTCTTTTACTGGCCAAAGGTATTGGTGGCGGCATGCCTATCGGCGCCTTTATCAGTTCAAAAGAGATCATGATGACTCTGGCAACCAACCCGATACTTGGCCACATTACAACCTTCGGCGGTCATCCTGTTAGCTGCGCCGCTGGCCTGGCAACATTACAGACCATTCTTCACGAAAATATTGTTGACGGGGTAACTGAAAAAGGTGAGCTATTTAAGAAATTACTGGTACATCCGGCAGTAAAGGAAGTGCGTGGTAAGGGTTTAATGATTGCCATCGAGTTTGAGAACTTCGAAACAAACAAAAAGATCATTGATGCTTGCATTGCTGATGGCGTAATAAGCGACTGGTTTTTACATTGCAGCAACTCTATGCGTGTAGCCCCTCCACTAATTATCAGCAACGAGGAAATTGAATACGCCTGTTCTGTTATTTTAAAGAATACCGAACTGGCAACAAATCCTTAGCTCATCTTTTGTCTTTTAATGAGGTAGGCCTGCAATATGGGATAAAACCCGGCAGAAATATCGGCATCAATCATATCGATCTTATATTGAGTGCACTTAAGCTGAATAGCTTGTCTATAACTGTTCATTTTTAACAGATACGATTCTTTTACTTTGGATGTATGCGCCTTAAGAGTGGCACCGGTTTCCATGTCTACAAACTCATAGGGTCTGTTCTCAAAGCCGAAATCTACTTCCTTTGATTTATCGGTAACATTAAAAATAATTACTTCGTGCTTGTTAAACTTTAAATGTTGCAGTGCAGAAAACAACGCTTCAGTTTCGTTCTCATCCTGCATGGTATTCAGCATATCACTAAAAACTACCACTAATGAGCGTTTATGAATCAATTCCGCTATCTGATGCAATGCCTGATCTACATTAGTTTTTACATCCATCTTTTGAGATTTTAATATCCCTTCCAGATGTGTAAATAAATATTTTTGATGTGTCGTAGTAGATTTCGCCGGAGTATTTAATAATAAATGATCTGTAAAAAGACTAAGACCAAAGGCATCACGCTGCCGTTTTAATAAGTAAATTAATGCTGCAGTGGCTTGTATCGAAAAATTGAGCTTATTGTATTCGTTTACCGGAAAATACATAGAAGATGATACATCTATGATAAACTGGCAACGAAGGTTGGTTTCCTCTTCGTACCTTTTACTGAACAGTTTATCTGTTCTGGCAAACAGTTTCCAGTCAATATTCTTTACACTATCACCCACATTGTAAAGCCTGTGCTCTGCAAATTCAACCGAAAAGCCATGAAATGGACTCTTATGAAGACCGGTAATAAAGCCTTCTACCACCTGTCGGGCAAGAAGTTCTAAATTACTGTTAAAGTGTAAGGATTGTTCATCAAACGGCGATTGCATATTGTAAATATAAAAAAAGCGTTCATAAGTTATGAACGCTTTTTAAACTAGTATATGTTGAGTTATAATAACTGCTTATCTAATTTCTGTGCTAATACAGATTTCGGAACTGCACCAACTTGCTTATCTACAACCTGACCGTCTTTAAAGTACAACAATGCAGGAATGTTGCGGATTCCGAACTGAGTTGAGATCTGAGGGTTGTTGTCTACATTCACTTTACCCACGATTGCCTTTCCTTCGTATTCTTTTGAGATCTCATCCACTGATGGTCCAACCATGCGACATGGACCACACCATTCTGCCCAAAAATCAACCAAAACGGGTTTATCTGATTTTAATACAACTTCCTCGAAGTTTGCATCTGTAATTTCCAAAGCCATAATTCTTATTTTTATTTTATTTTTTTCTATTGAAATCAGCGGTTAAAAGCCTGTGGCATAAACTCTGTGAGTATAAACTTATCAGGCTATTGCTGATGCAAATATATAATCAATTGTAGTGCCATCTACTTTACTAATGCCAAAATGACATTAGTTCAACTTAGGATGAACATCCAAACTCTGCAATTGTTCTAAAAGTTGATTACTAGGATTGATTTTAACCGACTTAGAAGGCATTTTAATGTTCACATTCTGTTCCCTATCATAAACCTCAAAAAGTAGCTGGCAATTTTGTTGATCAGTATTGGCCTTATTGTCTTCTAATATCGCATTAATTTGAGTCATAAAGTCATCGTCTATCCTTTCAAGCGGTACCTGAATTGTTACAGACTTGGCTAACTTATCCCTTAATTCCGAAAGCAGGTTAATCGAAGTGATCTTAAACTCCCAATCGCCCTCTTTTCTAAACCGTTCTCCAACCCTTCCGCGAATCTGCAGAAAATAACCATCAGTAAGAAACTGCTTAAATTTAATGAAATCATCACCAAACAAAGCAAGCTCACAGCTGTCATCATAGTCTTCAAAAACCATAGTTCCAAAAGGCTTTCCGGTTTTGGTCATCCTTTGAGCTGCCACCACTACCAATCCTCCTACAACTAATTCTCTGTTTTTTATCCCTTCAAACTCTGCAAGTACCTCTTCATTTGTATCACCAGTTCTTATTTTGTTAATCACAGAAAGATGCTTAACCTTTTGCTGGCAAAATTCCTTTAATTCTAAACGATAATTATCAAGTGGATGGCCACTCAGAAATATCCCAATAGCATCCTTTTCAAATTTCAACCGATCAATTAAACTCCATTCCGGTGCAACAGGAAGTGATGGTTCTGAAATCATATCGGCAACCGAACCTCCAAATAGAGACGATTGAGATGAGGATTCATTATTTGAAAAATCGTTGGCAAACTTGATAAGCTTCTCAATACCGTTCATTTTCTCATTTAAACCCACAAAAAAGTACTGTGCACGATGATAACCGAAGCCATCAAATGCACCACTATAAACAAAGCTCTCATATGCTTTTTTGTTTACAGTACGAGTATTGGATCTTTTAGCAAAATCATGAACATCTTTGTACATACCATTAACATTACGCTCTTCGATAATACTTTCTACCGCCTTATCACCAACTCCCTTAATACCAGATAAACCAAAACGAATTTCACCTTGAGTATTTACAGAGAACTTAATGTCCGACTCATTAACATCCGGGCCTAGTACCTGAACTCCCATTTGTTTACACTCTTCCATAAAAAAGGCAACCTGTTTAATGTCACTCATATTGTTTGACAGCACAGCAGCCATATATTCGGCCGGATAATGAGCCTTTAAGTAAGCCGTTTGGTAAGCAATCCATGCATAACAGGTAGAGTGCGATTTGTTAAAGGCATAGGATGCAAATGCTTCCCAATCTTTCCAAATCTTTTCAAGCGTAGCGGCGTCGTGTCCTTTCTCTGCGGCCTGGGCTACAAATTTAGGTTTCATCTTATCCAGTACATCCTTTTGTTTTTTACCCATTGCCTTACGCAAAACGTCGGCTTCACCTTTGGTAAAACCTGCAAGTTTTTGCGATAAAAGCATCACCTGCTCCTGATATACGGTAATACCATAGGTTTCCTTTAAATATTCTTCGCAGGCATCAAGGTCATACTTAATCTCTTCTTCTCCGTTTTTCCGGCGCACAAAGCTTGGGATATACTCTAAAGGTCCAGGACGATACAGCGCATTCATGGCAATTAAGTCGCCAAAAACAGTAGGCTTCAGCTCCTTCATGTATTTCTGCATTCCGTTGCTCTCGTACTGGAAAATACCTATGGTTTCTCCCCGTTGGAAAAGCTCATATGTCTTTTCATCATCGATAGGGAAATTATCAGGATCAAGATCTACCCCATGGCCGAGTTTAACAAGCTTTACTGTATCCTTAATAAGGGTTAGCGTTTTTAACCCCAAAAAATCCATTTTTAACAAACCCGCACTTTCCACAACAGAGTTGTCGAACTGCGTTACATACAGATCAGAATCCTTAGCTGTAGAAACAGGAACGAAGTTCGTAATATCATCAGGCGTAATAATTACCCCGCAAGCATGTATACCTGTGTTACGTAATGATCCTTCCAGAATCTGTGCCTGAAGAATGGTTTCGGCACTTAGGTTTTTAGCTTCAGATAATACCTTTAATTCTAAAACCTTTTCATATTCATCTGCTCTTAAAGCACCTTTTAAAGTCTTTTCATCAAGCGTAAATATTTTGGCAAGCTTCATATTAGGTATGAGCTTGGCTATTTTATCAGCTTCAAAAAGTGGCAGATCCAGTACACGTGCAGTATCTCTGATCGAAGATTTTGCCGCCATGGTACCATAAGTAATGATCTGAGCAACCTGGTTTGATCCATATTTTTTAATTACATAGTCCATTACCCTGCCACGGCCCTCATCGTCAAAGTCGATATCAATATCGGGCATGGATACACGATCCGGATTCAGGAAACGCTCAAAAAGGAGGTCATATTTAATCGGATCTATGTTGGTGATCCATAAGCAATATGCAACCACCGATCCCGCAGCTGAACCACGACCAGGTCCAACAGAAACATCAAGGTTTCTTGCTTCAGCAATAAAATCCTGTACAATAAGGAAATAGCCTGGATAACCTGTTTTTTCGATAGTCTGCAACTCGAAATCAAGTCGCTCAATAATTTCCGGTGTAAGCTCGCCATACCGTTTTTTAGCACCTACATAAGTTAGATGACGCAGGAATTTGTTTTCTCCACGTTTTCCTCCATCTTCTTCATCCTCGGCAACTAGAAACTCTTCGGGGATATCGAACTTAGGCAAAAGAACTTCACGGGCGAGTTTATAGATCTCAATTTTATCTACAATAGACTGTATGTTTAAGATTGCTTCAGGAAGATCAGCAAAAAGTGCCTTCATCTCATCCGAAGATTTGAAATAGTATTCCTGATTAGGCAAACCATACCGAAAACCTCGGCCACGACCTATTTGTGTAGCTTGTTTCTCACCATCTTTTACACAAAGTAAGATATCATGCGCATTTGCATCCTTTTTACTAATGTAATACGTATTGTTGGTAGCAACAATTTTCACATCATGCTTGCGCGCCAGGGAAACAAGAGAAACATTTACAATATTCTCATCATCCTGATTGTGGCGCATAAGCTCGATGTAAAAATCGTCGCCAAATTGTTCTTTCCACCATAGCAAAGCTTCTTCTGCCTGACGCTCTCCAATATTCAGTAATTTACTAGAAATCTCTCCATAAAGATTTCCTGATAATACGATAATATCTTCCTTATACTGTTCAATAACCGCTTTATCTATCCTTGGAACATAGTAAAAACCTCTGGTATAGGCAATGGACGACATTTTTGCCAGATTATGATAGCCATTTTTATTTTTGGCCAGCAATACCATCTGATAACCATCATCTTTACGTTTTTTGTCTTCATGGTTCTCGCATACAAAAAACTCACACCCAACTATTGGTTTTAAAACAACATCAGTAGGTTCCTCTCCTTTTTCTACAGCAGCAGCATTTTTAGCCTCTATGGCTTTATTATGATTGAGTACCTGGGTTACAAAATGAAAGGCTCCCATCATATTTGCATGATCGGTCATCGCTACAGCTGGCATTTTCTCGGCGGCCGCCGCCTTTATAAGCGCAGGAATATTAATGGTCGACTGTAGAACAGAAAACTGCGTATGGTTATGTAAATGCGCAAAAGAAGCGTTTTTAAGCTCTTCTTTATTACCTGCGAGTTCCTGTTTAGAAGGTCCACCGCTGGTTTTTTGCAACCTTTTCCTGATATCATCAGAGGCCGACTTAAGGTTTATATGTGTTAAACCGATGCGGTTTATTACCCCTGGGTTCTTTTCTTTAAAAAGACGTAAATAGTTCTGGTCTGTCTGTAACTGATCAGGTCGGAAGGCATCAATTTTGAGAAGTTGAAAAAAGCAACGTGTGGTTGCCTCTACATCGGCAGTGGCATTGTGTGCTTCCGAAAATGGCTCACCAAAAAGGTATTCGTGAAGTTCCGTTAAATTAGGTAGTTTAAACCTGCCTCCTCTACCCCCGGGAAGACGCAACAGCTCGGCCGTAGTTTCTGTACAGGTATCAAGAACAGGCATCTGTGCCATCGGACTTTCTACACCCATCCTATGAAACTCGCATCCCATAATATTAACGTCGAAACCAATGTTCTGACCTACAATAAATTTTGCCTTAGAAAGTGCAATATTAAACTTCTCTAACACCTCCTGTAATTCAATTCCTTGTTCCTGCGCAAGTTCAGTTGAAATGCCGTGAATACGTTCGGCATCATAAGGAATATTGAATCCGTTAGGATTTACAAGATAATCCTGGTTTTCGATAAGATTACCAAACTCATCATGAAGCTGCCATGCAATTTGAATACACCTGGGCCAATTATCTGTATCAGTAATCGGGGCATTCCAATTGCGTGGTAAACCTGTAGTTTCGGTATCAAAAATCAAATACATATTGTAATCAAATTACTCGTTTCGGAATTCAAGAATGGAAGTCCAAAAATAGGTATTTTTTGACTGTGATGTAAGGTGTTTCTAAATTTTAAGATCAGGCTAGTGCTGCATCAGCACAAGAAAGAATGTGATGTTCCTGAGAAACAAGCTTTGAGGTATCATAACCGCGCTGCCCACACCTGTCAATAATTTCTGCAAGTAGTTTATCAGCCATGCCCGGTTTACGCGATAGAATAGAAAGATGCCTGTGCTTAGGA
>NZ_JBFTIZ010000112.1:12709-24329 GCF_056395165.1 Pedobacter sp. 10L46_2 | reverse complement strand
ACCCAATAGTCAACTTTAAAAGGCCATACATATTGAGCCTTTAAAATAGCATTATTACTGCCCCTGGTTACAAAAAGTTTTGATCGGGTATATCTTTGCTCATCAGTCCCAACAACTTTATATGTTGTAAATACAGCATAGTAACCATCGGGGTGTATTACATAAGTTTCGGTAGTTTGATACCAGTCTTTATCCATAATAGTAGGTATGGAACATAGCGAATACCATTTGCCTGCATAAGACATTATATCAACTTTTTGTACTGGTATATTTTCCATAAGCCCCCCTATTTTTTCACTCGATTAGCAAATGTAAATTCTTTATCATAAAACCAGCAATAAAGAATAAAGTTTTAAAAACCATTTTTTAAACTCATGTATTTTTCTAACTTCGAAGGGAAGGTAACATATGTAAAAAACTATATTTATGAAGATAACGGTTGTAGGTGCAGGTGCCGTTGGCGCTACCTGTGCAGATAATATTGCCAGAAAAGAATTAGCTGAAGAGCTAATTTTACTGGACATTAAAGAAGGTTTTGCAGAAGGCAAGGCAATTGATATGATGCAAACGGCCGCTCTATTAGGCTTTGACACTAAAATTACCGGTGTTACCAACGATTATGCCAGCACGGCAGGATCTGAAGTTGTGGTTATAACTTCGGGCTTACCACGTAAACCGGGCATGACTCGCGAAGAGTTAATTGGAATTAACGCCGGCATTGTAAAAGGCGTTGCCGAAAATATCTTAAAACACTCTCCTGACACCATTATCATCGTGGTTTCGAACCCGATGGACACCATGAATTATCTCGCCTTAAAAACTTCAGGACTACCTAAAAACCGTGTAATAGGAATGGGTGGTGCTTTAGATTCATCAAGGTTTAAATATTACTTAAGTCAGGAATTAGGCTGTTCTCCAGCTGACCTGAATGCCATGGTTATTGGCGGTCATGGAGATACAACTATGATTCCTTTAATTAACCATGCCACCTGGAATAGCATCCCTGTTACTCAATTCCTAAGCAAAGAGCAACAAGAAAAAGTTGTTGCCAGCACCATGGTAGGCGGTGCTACTTTAACTAAACTAATTGGCACATCGGCATGGTACGCACCCGGTGCAGGTACTGCTGCAATGGTTGAAAGCATTGTACGCGACCAGAAAAAACTGATCTCATCCGGCGTGTTCCTTGAAGGAGAATACGGACAAAAAGATATTTCATTGGTTGTTCCGGTAATTCTTGGTAAAAACGGTGCCGAAAAAATACTAGATATTAAATTAAGTGATACTGAACAAGCTACATTTAACAAAAGTGCTGATGCTGTTCGTAACATGAATGACGTACTTTATGAAATGAAACTCGTTTAAACGAGGGTATACAGATCTGCTTAAATGAGACCAATCTCAATACCCTTAATATTAATAAGCTTACAAGACGACGGTTTCCACCTGCTGGTGGAAATTGTTGTTTTTGGACAAAAGTTATTTGCCGTTGTTGACACAGGAGCGTCCAGGTCAGTTTTTGACAAAACCTTTGTTAAAGAACACCTTAAGGAACTGGAACATAGCGAAGAGACACAGGCCACTACATTATTCTCTACCTCAAGTACATTGCAAGCGATAATACCGGCTATAAAAATTGGCAGCCTTGTATTAAAGGATTACGAAACAGTAGCACTGGATTTGGAAACCGTAAACCAGGCGTATGAGAATCTGGGCCACCCACCTATTATTGGAATTATAGGGAGCGATTTGCTCTTGAAATATCAGGCAGTAATTAACTATAAAAAGATGAAACTATTCCTTTATAAGTAAATATTTAAAATATTTCTTATAGGGATCAAACAGGGAGTTAATAGGGGGTTGATAGGGGCAATTCTCTATTAACTCCTTTTAGTATCCGTTTAAAAACCCTTGTTGTTTCTTATAATCTATTTTAAGGAAGAATCCAATTCCTCATAGATAAATGGCACCAAAAAATCGATTGGACAAAAAAAGAGGATGTATCATAATCATGACCATCCTCTTTTACATATTCTTGAAAGCTTAAAAATTAAGCATCAATTTTAGCATACTTAGCATTTCTTTCAATAAACTCTCTTCTTGGCGCAACATCATCGCCCATAAGCATAGAGAATGTATGATCGCACTCTGCAGCATTTTCAATTGTTGCCTGCATTAATGTACGCTTTGCCGGATCAAGAGTTGTGTCCCACAGTTGCTCCGCGTTCATCTCTCCCAAACCTTTGTAACGTTGAATATGTACGCTTTCTTCTTTACCAGCACCTTTTAAACGCTGTACGGCAGCATCACGTTGCTGGTCATTCCAGCAATATTCAAATTCTTTACCTTTTTTAACCTGATACAGCGGAGGAGCAGCGATATAAACATATCCGGCCTCTATTAAGGCTTTCATATACCTAAAGAAGAAGGTAAGAATCAAAGTGGTAATGTGAGATCCATCGATATCAGCATCCGTCATGATTACGATTTTATGATAGCGAAGTTTGGTAAGGTTTAAGGCTTTATCATCCTCTGGAGTACCAATACTTACGCCAAGAGCAGTAAACATATTTTTGATCTCATCATTTTCGTAGATCTTATGTTCCATTGCTTTTTCAACATTCAGGATCTTACCTTTTAGAGGCAGGATGGCCTGGAAGTTACGATCTCTACCTTGTTTGGCAGTTCCACCTGCGGAGTCTCCCTCCACCAGGTATAGTTCGCATTTTTCCGGATCGCTATCTGAACAATCGGCAAGTTTTCCAGGAAGGCCCGAACCTCCCATAACGCTCTTGCGCTGTACCATTTCACGAGCTTTACGCGCCGCAGCACGGGCAGTAGCGGCAAGAATTACTTTATTAACAATTGATTTAGCTTCTCTCGGATATTCTTCAAGGTAAATACCAAGGGCCTCACCTACTGCGATATCAACCGCACCCATAACCTCAGAGTTACCTAATTTAGTTTTAGTTTGCCCCTCAAACTGAGGCTCCTGAACCTTAACAGAAATTACTGCAGTTAAGCCTTCTCTAAAATCATCACCGGTGATTTCAAATTTAACTCCTTTAAGCAATCCTGATTTATCAGCATACGCTTTTAAAGTTCTGGTTAAACCTCTTCTAAAACCGGCAATGTGTGTACCACCCTCGTGTGTGTTAATATTGTTTACATAAGAGTGAACGTTTTCTGCATAGCTGTCGTTGTACTGCAAAGCAAGTTCAACAGGAATACCATTTTTGATTCCTTCAACATAAATTGGTTCAGCAATTAGCGACGGACGATTGCCATCAAGGAACTGAACAAATTCTTTCAGTCCACCTTCAGAATGGAAAAGTTCTGTACGGAAAGTTCCATCGTTATTTACTTCCCGCTCATCAGTAAGGGTTAATCTGATCCCCTTGTTCAAGAAAGATAGCTCTCTTAATCTTGAAGCCAGTGTATCATAACGATATTCTGTAGTTTGTGTAAATATAGTAGGGTCAGGCGTAAAGGTCACTATAGTGCCACGTTTATCGGTTTCGCCAATAGATTTTACTTCGTATAGTGGTTTACCAATATTGTATTCCTGTACCCAAATTTTTCCTTCTCTATGTACTTCTGCTCTTAAATGGGTTGACAATGCATTTACGCAACTTACCCCCACCCCGTGTAAACCCCCAGATACTTTGTAAGTATCCTTATCGAATTTACCACCGGCGTGTAGAACTGTCATTACAATTTCTAGTGCGGATTTCTGTTCTTTTGTGTTAATTCCTGTTGGAATACCACGTCCGTTATCTTCAACTCTTATCGAGTTATCTTCAAGAATATTTACATAAATGGTATCGGCGTGTCCTGCCAATGCCTCATCAATCGAGTTATCTACAACCTCATACACCAGGTGATGTAAACCTTTAACTCCTGTATCGCCTATATACATCGAAGGGCGCTTCCGCACCGCTTCTAAACCTTCTAAAACCTGTATATTATCTGCCGAATAATTTGAATTAGGATCCTTTTCTTCGCTCATATTTTTAAATAAAACAATTAGACTCAAATTTAACCATTTATGGCCAATTAACGGCAAATGTGGATAACTATTTGACTTAAAACAGCCAAAAAACATCCGAAAAAAAACAGTTCTTTAGGATACTAAATTTGAAATTTTATATTTGTTGAAATTTATCACTCAGAAATGGGCAAGAGGATAGGTTTATAACCCAGAAAAAACAAATTAAACACTAATGAAAACAAAATCAACATTAGGCAGTATAGCTACTGCTGTAGCCATAGTTTCTTTAATGGCATCTTGTCAGAACAAAGAAGAGAAGGCTGGCGCAGCTACTAAATCTGAGCCAACTACTGTTTCAAATAATGAGAAAATTGTTTACGTGAACTCTGATTCATTACTAACAAAATATCAGTATTTTAAAGACATTAAAGTAAAATTAGAAGCAAAATCTAAAACAGCACAAGCTGATCTTGGGTCAAAACAACAAGCGTTTCAACGTGAGGTTGCTGCTTACCAACAACAGGCAAATACTTTACCCGCTGATCAAAGAGCTAAAACTGAAGAAAGATTAGCACGTAAACAACAAGAATTACAGGCATATCAKCAAAATGCTGGTGCTGCACTTCAAACTGAACAAGCTACTGAAAACGAAAAACTTTACGATAAAGTTGCTGATTACTTGAAAGGTTATGCAAAAAAGAAAGGCTATAAAATGGTGTTGACTTACTCTAAAGGAAACAGTGCAATTTTATTTGCTGACGAAAGTTTAGATGTAACCAGTGAGGTTATTATTGGACTAAACGATACTTACAAACCAGCAACAAAATAATGCTGATTTATTAACATATATGTGCCCCGAATTATCGGGGCATTTTTTTTGCACCACGATTAATATGGACAAATTAAAAGAGCACGAGAAATTCATGAAGCTGGCGATTCAGCTTTCTGAAGAAAATGTTTTAGAAAAGATGGGTGGCCCTTTTGGTGCCGTTGTGGTAAAAAACGGGAAAGTTATTGCTAAAAGTGCCAATATGGTTACAGCAAGTAACGACCCTACAGCACATGCGGAGGTTGCTGCGATAAGACTGGCCTGTAAAAAACTTAAAACATTTGATTTAAGCGGATGTGTGATCTATACTAGTTGTGAACCATGCCCTATGTGCCTAAGCGCTGTTTACTGGGCAAGGATTGACACTATCTATTACGCAAATACAAAAATAGACGCAGCAGATATAGGCTTTAGCGACAAGTTCATTTATGATGAAATTCATAAATCTATGGCTGACCGTGTACTTCCTTTTAAGCAAATGCTTAGAGATGAGGCTCAAAGAGCCTTTAAGCTTTGGAGTAAAACTGCAGAGAAGACAGAATACTAATCTTTTCTGTAACTTGGAACTGCCTTGTCACGTCTTATACCAAACAGTGTAATGACAATGCCAAAAAACCCTGCAGAATGGACAATTACAAGCAAAAAGTAGAGATTGAACTGGAGTTTTGGAAAAGGGATATTCTTAAGAAACCATCTGCTTTGAGCAAGGTTACAGATGGTATTCAGAAAAAGATAAACACCTATATTCCCGACAAGGTTCATAATGCAATTACTGCTGCCATTAAGGGAATGACAAAGGCTGTTCTTTTTGGTTCTACTTATACTACTTCTTCCACCCCTCCAATGGGAATGAGTTTGATTCATAGGGAAGCGCTGGTGCGCGAAAAAATAGACGGTTACTGTAAAACCGGAGCTGCTGAAGGGGGGATAACCGGGGCCGGAGGTTTTTTAATGAGTATGGCCGACTTCCCAATTCTTGTTGGCATTAAAATGAAAATGCTTTTTGAAATTGCTGCTTTATATGGTTTCGATGTAAAGGATTTTCGGGAACGCTTATACATTCTTTACATTTTCCAATTGGCTTTTTCAAGTAAAGAAGGTGCCGCAAAGGTATTTCTGCATATGCAGGACTGGGATCAAAAATTAATTGTACTACCGGAAAGTTCTGACAATTTCGACTGGAAAACGTTTCAACAGGAATATCGCGATTATATTGATATTGCTAAGCTGGCTCAGTTGCTACCTGTAATAGGTGCCGCTGTTGGGGCGGTTGCCAATTATCAGCTGATTAAAAAATTAGGAAAAACGGCCACCCAGGCTTATCGGATGCGTCTGATAAAAAAGGAATAACTACTCTTCTTCTTCAAACATCCCCCCTATCAAATCGTCGGTTTCGCGCCTATCCTTTTTAGTTGGTCGGCCAGACCCTCTGTCTCTTTTTAATGCAGGAGCATGGAACATGGATTTGAATGCATGTGTTTCTTCGACCGGGGTGATGTCTTTGTATTTAGTTACGGCAATTTTAGATTCTACCCTGTTATACAAAAGTTCCACTACCTCTATTAATTTTTTTTCTATCCCTTTTGATACCTGGTAAACATCACCAGGTTTTACGATAGCAGATGGCTTAAGATTTTGACCATTAAATTTAACGCGACCTGCCTTACAGGCCTCTGTGGCTAAACTTCTGGTTTTAAATAATCTTATTGCCCACAAGTATTTATCAATACGTAATTTTTCCTTTTCAGTCATAAAAAATCAAAAATACATAAGAACCATCAGGAATTGATAAATACGAATAAAAAAAACAATAATTATATGGCAAAAAACAATGCGCTATACATAAAATTCATTTATTTTGTCAAAAAATAAACAAACAACATGATAGCAGAATTAAAAAAGTTAGTAGAAGCCGCTTGGGAAGACAGAACTTTATTAGAATATACGGAACATTGTGAAGCAATTGAAACCGTAGTTATGCAGTTAGATAAAGGTGAATTGCGCGTGGCTGAACCTATTCTAAATTCATGGGGTGTAAATGAATGGATCAAAAAAGCTGTTATTCTTTACTTCCCCATCAGACAGATGAAAGTAACTGAAACAGGACCTTTTGTGTTTCATGATAAAATGAAACTAAAAACCAATTATAAAGAACTTGGAGTAAGAGTAGTACCTGGTGCTAGTGCACGTTATGGCGCTTATCTGGCTAAAGGTGTAATTATGATGCCTTCTTATGTAAACATCGGTGCTTATGTAGATGAAGGTACTATGGTTGATACATGGGCTACTGTTGGTTCATGTGCTCAGATTGGAAAACATGTTCACTTAAGTGGTGGTGTTGGTATTGGTGGCGTTCTTGAACCGATCCAGGCTGCACCTGTTATTATTGAAGACAATTGCTTTTTAGGATCAAGAGCTATAGTTGTTGAAGGTGTTCGTGTTGAAAAGGAAGCTGTATTGGGAGCAAACGTAGTACTAACTGCATCTACAAAAATTATAGACGTTACCGGAAGCACTCCGGTTGAGTATAAAGGTATTGTGCCGGCTCGCTCTGTGGTTATCCCGGGAACTTATGCTAAACAATTCCCAGCTGGTGAATATCACGTTCCATGCGCTCTAATTATTGGCAAACGTAAAGAATCAACTGATAAAAAAACCTCACTTAATGATGCATTAAGAGAAAACAACGTTTCAGTATAAGAAGCTTAAATTTATATTAAGAGCCTGTATCATTATTTATGATCAGGCTCTTTCATTATAGCCTGATAGGTCTTTATGACTTGTTCTGCACAGTTTTTATTGCTGAACTTTTCGGCATGTACAAATCCTTTTTTGATCATGTTCTGCACTTCCTCTCCCCCCTTTAATATCTTTAACATACAATCTGCAATTTCAGCATAGCTATCAGGATTAACGTATAACGCGGCATCGCCACCTGCTTCTGGCAAACAACTAACTGAAGAGGTAATAACGGGCACGCCTACGCTTAAAGCCTCTAGTACCGGGATACCAAAACCTTCAAAATAGGAAGGATAAATCAATGCCTCCGACAGGCTATATATTGCTGGCAGATCCGCAGAGCTAATATCAGAAAGAAAGATTATTTTACTGTTCAGGTTATTTTTTTCAATGAAACTGTCAACCTCGTTTTTATATTTACCACTCCCCTTTCCAATCACAATTAAATTAACTGCTGTATCCTTTACTAACATTTGAACCGCTTTACAGACATTGAGCAGGTTCTTTCTTTCTATAATAGAGCCAACGGAAAGGAAAAACTTTTCTGGCAGGCTAAATTTATCAGCTACTAATCGCTTATGATTGTCCGAAATTGATGGGTTAAAGCTGTTATCGCAACTTTGGTAACAAACATCAATTTTATTTGGATCTGTTTGATAAAAGTCTACGATATCTCTCTTGGTTTGCTCACTAATTGCAATTACCCTGTCGGCATACTGGCAGGCATGTTTAAATTTTCTTCGATAGATTTTAACATCTAAAGGGTTATGCTGTTCAGGGAAGTGTTCATAAATCAGATCGTGTATGGTAACTACCGACTTAATAGGTGTTTTATTTATACCTACCGGAATTTCGTGACTTAGTCCATGATAAAGCTCGATACCAAGATCCAGTAAATCCTTTATCATCCATTTGCTCCTCCATAAGGATGAAAGTTTGCGGGAGAAAAATCCTTTAGGTAAAACCTGATGTATATTATTATTTTCTAGTGAATATTTTTTTGAAGGTTTAGGGTTTAACAAAAAATATTCATTATTAGGATAAAGCCGGGACAGGTCCTGGATCAATGTCCTGCTATAGTTCCCTAACCCTGTATTATTATGATAGGCTCTCTTTGCATCGAAGGCAATTTTCATATCACATTTAAAATTGAGGCGAAATATACAACAAATTAAAAACTGAGGTCAATAAAAAACGAAATTTGCCTACTTTTATAGACTAAAAGAAACTCATATATGTTAAATGATCAGATTAAACAGGCGCTGACTGTACTAAAGGATGGTGGTATAATCCTTTATCCTACCGATACAGTATGGGGTTTGGGCTGTGATGCTACCAATGAGCAGGCTGTAGAAAAAATAAATGCCATCAAAGGACGCAGCAATGATAAGAGTTTTATCATTTTATTAGATACTGATGCTAAACTGCAGAGCTATGTTACCGAAATCCCTGATGTTGCCTACGATTTGATTGAATATGCTGAAAGTCCGCTAACCATTATTTTTTCAGGAGCAAAAAACTTGGCAAAAAATGTAATTAATGTTGATGGAAGCGTAGGTGTAAGAGTTGTGAAACATGATTTCTGTGAACAGTTAATACAACGCTTCCGTAAGCCCATCACCTCCACTTCTGCCAATATATCCGGAGAACCTACTCCAAAGTTTTTCGATGAGATAAGTGATGAGATTAAGGATGCGGTCGACTATATTGTTGACTGGGAGCAAGACTTAAACGTTGATAGAAAACCATCAACTATAATGAAATTAGCTCCCGGAGGACAGTTTTCCTTTATTAGAAGGTAAGTTTTACTACTTTTGCAAACTCAGTAATGGAAAAACACCTACAACATCCTGTTTTTAAAGTTCTTGCAGGGATAGCTGCGAAACACAACATTGAAGCTTATGTTATTGGCGGGTATGTACGCGATATTTTTTTGCAAAGGCCATCAAAAGACATCGATATAGTTGTACTTGGAAATGGAATCAATTTTGCCGAATTAGTTGGTGCACAACTGAAAACCAAAGTAGCTATTTTCAAGAATTTCGGTACAGCAATGCTTAAATTTCAGGATCTGGAAATAGAATTTGTAGGTGCAAGAAAAGAATCTTACCGCGCAAACTCACGCAAGCCAATTGTCGAAAATGGTACAATTGAAGATGACCAGCTCAGACGCGATTTTACCATAAATGCGCTGGCAATTTCTTTAAATAAAGATAATTACGCAAGTCTCATAGATCCTTTTAGCGGTATAGAAGATCTTAAGAATAAATTAGTCAGAACTCCTCTGGATCCTGAACTTACTTTTTCTGATGATCCTTTGCGTATGATGCGTGCCATTCGCTTTGCCAGTCAGCTTGGTTTCACTATTGATGAAGCTGCAATAAACGCTATCAAAAAACAAAAAGAACGTATCAGTATCGTTTCAAAGGAACGTATTACTGATGAACTTAATAAAATTATTCTATCTCCCTTACCCTCAATAGGCTTTAAGTATTTATTTGATACCGGTTTATTGCACCTGATATTTCCTCAAATGGCCAACTTATATGGCGTTGAGATCATTAAAGGGAAAGGGCATAAAGATAACTTTTACCATACCTTGCAGGTTCTCGACAATATTTGCACCGTAACTGATGACCTGTGGTTGCGCTGGGCTGCAATTCTACACGATATTGCCAAACCGGCGACAAAACGTTTTGAAGAAGGTCATGGTTGGACTTTTCATGGCCATGAAGATAAAGGCGCACGCATGGTACCTCAAATCTTTGGTCAGCTTAAACTACCTCTTAATGAAAAGATGAAGTATGTTCAAAAGCTGGTCCAACTACACCTACGCCCTATCGTACTGGCACAGGAAGTAGTAACCGACTCAGCAGTTAGACGGTTATTGTTTGATGCTGGAGAGGATATTGAAAGTTTGATGTTGCTCTGCAATGCTGATGTAACGACCAAAAATGAGTACAAGGTAAAAAAGTATAGAAACAACTTTGAATTGGTTAAGCAAAAGCTCAAAGATGTTGAAGAGCGCGACAAGATCAGAAATTGGCAACCACCAATTTCAGGAAATGACATTATGAAGGTATTCGGCTTGGGAGCAGGAAAAGAAGTGGGAATCATCAAAAACGCCATTCGTGAGGCCATTTTGGAGGGAGAAATAACCAACTCTTACGAGGAAGCTTTACAGTTTATGCTTAAAAAAGCAAAGGAACTGGGGCTTTTACCAGTAACTCATTAATACAATTATATAAAGTATATTTTATTTTTTAATTTTATAGCTAGAAAATAAGCTCAAATGGCAATTTATAGATTTAGAATAAGTTTCGAAGATTTCGATGAAGTAGTAAGGGAAATAGATATTAAATCGACCCAAACATTTGAAGATTTACATAAAGCAGTTCACCGCTCAACCGGTTATTCTGCCGAAAAATCTTCTTCCTTTTTTGTGAGCACAGATAATTGGATAAAAGGCGATGAAATAGCCTATTTGCCTAATCAGCGTAAAACTGATCGGGGCGTAGCATTAATGGAAAATTCCAAATTAAGCAGCTTCATTGAAGACCCGCATCAAAAATTCTACTACATATATAATTTTGACCGCCCCTTTGATTTTCATGTTGAACTGATAAAGATCATCCTGGAAACAGATCCTAACATCGAATATCCATACCTTGTTAAAAGTACTGGAGAGGCCCCTAAAATTATCGACAAGAATAATTTTGGATCGGTTGCCGTATCTTCAAATCCGGTGTCTACAGATTTCGATTTCCTAAATGAAATGGATTTTGTCCCTGAAGACACGGATGAAATCGAAGCAATGGGTGGCAGAGGAATTAACACGGAAGAGAAGGATGAGGATGCTGAAGAGGAATCGGAAGACGGAGCAGATGAATTCTCTGATAATGACAACTACGAAGACGAAGAATACAATAGCAAAGAGGATTATTAGTGCCGGCTATGGCATCAGGTAAAACTTTAATTGTTATTGTAGGCCCAACTGCAATAGGTAAAACTGCCTTAGCTATCGAAATAGCTAAGCAGTTTTCTACCGAAATAATTTCTGC
>NZ_JBFTIZ010000112.1:0-12693 GCF_056395165.1 Pedobacter sp. 10L46_2 | reverse complement strand
GATGGAAATTGGTACTGCTAAACCTTCTGCCGAGGAATTAGCTGCCGCGCCACATCATTTCATTAATTCACATAGTGTAAATACATTATTTAGTACCGGTGACTTTGAAATACAAGCGCTTAAACTAATGGATGAATTGTTTAAAAAGCATGACCTTTTGGTTATGGTTGGAGGTTCAGGTCTTTATATAGATGCTGTATGTAAAGGTTTGGATGATCTTCCTGCCACTGATATCAACATTCGTGAACAACTTAATGAGCAGCTCGCAACAGAGGGGATTGAGGCAATAAAAGATCAGTTAAGCAGGGATGATCCTGAATATTATGCTAAAGTGGATCAATCTAATCCCCAACGAATGATAAGGGGTCTGGAGTTTTTTCTTTCAACCGGAATGAAATTATCTTCTTTTCTTACCAACAGTAAAAAAACAAGACCCTTTAATATCATTAAAATTGGTTTAAATACAGACCGTGCAATACTTTACAATAGAATCAATTTAAGGGTTGATCTGATGATGGATGCGGGTTTACTGGATGAAGTAAAGGCCTTAAAGGATTATAGAAGCTACAATGCTTTAAATACCGTAGGCTATTCTGAACTTTTTGCCTATCTGGATGGAGAAATTGACCTTGAACAAGCTGTAGATAAAATCAAACAAAATACACGTCGTTTTGCCAAAAGGCAATTAACATGGTTTAGAAGAGATGACCACACCACTTGGTTTGAGCCAAACCGCACTGATGAAGTCATCACTTTCATTAAACAGGCATTGGCTTAAGCCTGAGCTGTTGGCCCACCAAAGTTCATTGGAAAACCCGGAGGCTCTTCCTGAGTCTTAATACGTCCGTTTATAGCTTCATATTTTTCTATATTATCCTGCATTGCAGCTAACAATCTCTTTGCATGCTCCGGGGTAAGAATAATACGTGACTTTACCCTTGCTTTAGGAACACCTGGCATTACTCTTATAAAATCGAGCACAAACTCTGTATTAGAGTGAGTAATAATAGCCAGATTAGAAAATATACCCTCTGCTATTTCTTCAGAAAGTTCTATGTTTAGTTGGTTCTCGTTATTTTGTTCTTCCATATAACAAACTTAGATATTTTTTATAGTATAAAAAAAGTCCCCCAACTTTTAAAGAAGGGGGACTTGTAGAAAAATGTATTTAAAAATTAAGCCTCTATTTCTTCTTGTTTAGAAGCTAACAATTTATCGTATTCTTCCTGAGAACCAACAATGATACGCTCATATCCACGTACACCAGTACCTGAAGGGATTAAGTGTCCAACAATTACGTTTTCTTTTAGTCCAAGCATACTGTCACGTTTACCAGCAATAGCTGCTTCGTTCAATACTTTTGTTGTTTCCTGGAATGATGCTGCAGAGATAAATGATTTCGTACCTAATGATGCACGTGTTATACCTTGCAGCACTGAACTCGCAGTTGCAGGTCTTGCATCACGAACTTCAATTTGCTTCAAATCCTTACGTTTCAATTGAGAATTTTCGTCTCTTAATTTACGTAAAGAAAGAATCTGACCAGGTTTAACTGTGTTTGAATCACCAGCTTCTACTACAACTTTTTTGTCATAGATCTCATCATTCTCGATCATAAAGTCCCAACGATCTACAGAGTTATTCTCTAGGAAACTGGTATCACCCGGATCTTCGATATGTACTTTCTGCATCATTTGGTGTACAATAACCTCAAAGTGTTTATCATTGATTTTCACACCTTGTAAACGATAAACCTCTTGGATACCATTAACAAGATATTCTTGTACAGCCGCAGGGCCTTTAATTGCAAGGATATCAGCAGGCGAGATAGAACCATCAGATAATGGCATACCAGCTTTCACAAAGTCATTATCCTGTACAAGGATGTGTTTAGACAATGGAACAAGGTATTTTTTAATCTCACCGTCTTTAGATTCAATAGTCATCTCACGATTACCACGTTTCACACCACCTAAAGTTACCACACCATCAATTTCTGTTACTACAGCAGGGTTAGATGGATTACGTGCTTCGAATAACTCAGTTACACGCGGTAAACCACCCGTAGGGTTTTTAGTTTTGTCACGTGTGTCAATAATTACTTTTTCTCTGTGACCAGTTTGCTCATCTGACTCTTCACGGAAGGTTACACCTTCGATAATTGCATCAAATTCGATTTTACCGGCAAATTCCGAGATAATTACAGCATTATATGGATCCCACGAACAAATCCTGTCACCTTTAGTAATTTTAGCTCCATCCTCTACGTACAAGAATGCACCATAAGGAATGTTACTGGTCATGATAATCTTATTCGTTTCCGGTTCAACAATTTTGAACTCACCTGAACGGCCTAAAACAATTTGTTTTACTCCATCTTCAGTATCATTCTCAACTGTACGAACGTTTTCAAATTCGATAATACCATCAAACTTCGCCATAATCTGAGATTCAGCAGCAATGTTCGATGCAGTACCACCCACGTGGAATGTACGTAGTGTTAACTGCGTACCCGGCTCACCGATTGACTGTGCAGCAATTACACCCACAGCTTCACCTTTTTGAACACGTTTACCAGTTGCTAAGTTACGTCCATAACAAAGGGCACAAACACCTCTTTGATTTTCGCAGGTTAATACAGAACGTATTTCAATACCTTCAAGTGGAGACTCTTCGATTGTTTTAGCAATCTCTTCGTCAATATCCTCTCCGGCTCCCACTAATAGTGCTCCATCCAATGGATTGAATACATCATGCAGCGAGATACGTCCTAAAATTCTGTCATATAATGGCTCAACGATATCTTCATTGTCTTTCAATGCAGTGGTATACATACCTCTCAATGTACCGCAATCCTCAGAATTAACGATCATATCCTGTGCCACATCATGTAAACGACGTGTCAAGTAACCAGCATCGGCAGTTTTTAACGCCGTATCCGCCAAACCTTTACGAGCACCGTGAGTAGAGATAAAGTATTCTAGTACCGATAATCCTTCTTTAAAGTTAGATAAGATCGGGTTTTCGATAATCTCACCACCAGAACCTGATTTTTGAGGTTTTGCCATCAAACCACGCATACCGCACAACTGGCGAATCTGTTCTTTCGAACCACGGGCACCAGAATCCAACATCATGTATACAGAGTTAAATCCTTGGTTATCGTTCGATAACTGGTTCATCACGAATGATGTCAAACGGTTATTGATACGAGTCCAGATATCGATAATTTGATTGTAACGCTCGTTGTTGGTAATGAATCCCATGTTATAGTTATTCCTTACCTCTTCAACTTCTGCAGAAGCTTGCTCTAATAAAGTATGTTTTTCAACAGGAATGTTTACGTCTTGTAAGTTAAACGATAAACCTCCTCTGAATGCCATTTGGAAACCTAATTCTTTAATATCATCAAGGAATCTTGATGCACGAGCCATACCAGTGATTTTTACTACCTCACCAATAATGTCTCTTAAAGATTTTTTAGTTAACAATTCATTGATATAACCAACTTCTTCAGGAACCATTTGATTAAATAGTACGCGTCCAACCGTTGTTTCTGTCAATTTATTAACAATAGATCCGTCCTCAATTTTAACATTTACTTTAACTTTAATAAATGCGTGAAGATCAATTTGTTTCTCATTGTAAGCAATGATTACCTCTTCAGGAGAATAGAATATAGAATCTTGTCCTTTAACTACACGTCCTGCATCAGTTCTACGGCCTTTAGTAATATAATAAAGACCCAAAACCATATCCTGTGAAGGTACAGTAATAGGAGTACCGTTTGCAGGGTTTAGAATGTTGTGTGCAGCAAGCATTAATACTTGTGCTTCTAATATTGCGGCGTGCCCTAATGGTAAGTGTACTGCCATCTGGTCACCGTCAAAATCCGCGTTAAATGCGGTACAAACTAACGGGTGTAATTGAATTGCTTTACCTTCAACCAATTTAGGTTGGAAAGATTGTATACCCAATCTGTGCAATGTAGGCGCACGATTCAGTAATACAGGGTGTCCTTTTAAAACATTTTCAAGAATATCCCAAACTAGTGGATCTTTTCTGTCTACAATTTTCTTAGCAGATTTTACTGTTTTAACGATACCTCTTTCTATCATCTTACGGATGATAAATGGTTTGAATAGCTCGGCAGCCATATCTTTAGGTAAACCACATTCATGTAATTTAAGGTTAGGCCCTACAACAATTACAGAACGAGCAGAATAATCCACACGTTTACCTAATAAGTTCTGACGGAAACGACCTTGTTTACCTTTCAGGATATCTGAAAGAGATTTTAAAGCACGATTACCTTCAGTTTTTACAGCGTTTACCTTACGTGAGTTATCAAATAACGAATCAACAGCTTCCTGTAACATACGCTTTTCGTTACGTAAAATTACTTCCGGAGCTTTGATCTCGATCAAACGTTTCAAACGATTGTTACGGATAATAACACGACGATAAAGATCATTTAAATCAGAAGTCGCGAAACGACCGCCTTCAAGAGGTACTAATGGACGCAATTCTGGTGGAATAACCGGAACGATCTTAATGATCATCCACTCTGGATTATTCTCAATACGTGATCTTGAGCCACGGAATGCTTCAACAACCTGTAAACGTTTTAATGCTTCGTTTTTACGTTGTTGAGAAGTTTCATTAGCAGCCTGGTGACGTAAGTTATATGATAATGTATCTAAATCAATACGTTTTAATAAATCCTCTAATGCTTCAGCACCCATTTTGGCTACGAATTTATTAGGATCTTTATCATCCAGGTATTGGTTCTCTTTAGGTAATTTATCAAGAATATCTAAATATTCTTCCTCAGTAAGGAAATCCATATACTGAATACCTTCCTCAGCCATTAAACCTGGTTGAATTACTACATAACGCTCGTAGTAAATGATCAGATCTAATCTTTTAGTAGGCAAACCTAATAAGTAACCGATTTTATTTGGCAGTGAGCGGAAATACCAGATATGCGCAACAGGAACCACCAGGTTGATATGTCCCATACGCTCTCTACGTACTTTCTTTTCAGTTACCTCAACACCACAACGGTCACAAACAATACCTTTATAACGGATACGCTTGTATTTACCGCAATGACATTCGTAATCTTTCACAGGACCAAAAATACGCTCGCAAAACAAACCATCACGTTCAGGTTTGTAAGTACGATAATTGATGGTCTCAGGTTTCAACACCTCACCACTTGAGCGCTCTAAAATAGCCTCAGGCGATGCCAAACTAATGGTGATCGATGTGAAATTGCTTTTTAATTTATTATCCTTTTTGTAAGACATAGCTCTTTTGTTTTAGTAACTAGTACTTAGTAGTTAGTATTTAGAACCAGGCGCTTAGCCTATCTAATTACTAACTACTTAATACTATATACTTAGTCTAACGTAATATCTAAACCTAATCCACGTAACTCATGCACCAATACGTTGAACGATTCTGGTACACCCGGTGTAGGAAGGTTTTCGCCTTTTACAATCGCTTCGTAAGTTTTAGCTCTACCGATAACATCATCCGATTTAACGGTTAATATCTCTTGTAGAATGTTGGCAGCACCAAACGCTTCCAGTGCCCAAACCTCCATCTCACCAAAACGCTGACCACCAAATTGAGCTTTACCACCCAATGGTTGTTGTGTAATTAGTGAGTATGGTCCGATAGAACGAGCGTGCATCTTATCATCAACCATGTGTCCTAATTTCAACATGTAGATAATACCTACAGTTGTTGGTTGATCAAATTTCTCACCTGTTAAACCGTTATTTAAGTAGGTTCTTCCAGAAGCAGGTAATCCAGCCTTTGCGATCCAGTCTTCAACCTCATTGTGCTTAGCACCATCAAAAATTGGAGTAGCAAATTTAACACCCAATTCTTTACCGGCCCATGCCAATACAGTTTCATAGATCTGACCAAGGTTCATACGTGAAGGTACACCAAGTGGGTTCAACACGATATCAACAGGAGTTCCATCTTCTAAGAATGGCATATCTTCATCACGTACAATACGAGCTACAATACCCTTATTACCGTGACGACCAGCCATCTTATCACCTACTTTTAACTTACGCTTTTTAGCTACATAAACCTTAGCCATTTGAACAATACCTGATGGCAGCTCATCACCCACACTAATCGCAAATTTATCACGTTTGTAAGCACCAAGTTCTTCGTTTACACGAATACCATAGTTGTGCAATAACAATTTGATCTGCTCATTCTTGTCATCATCAGTAGTCCATTTGTATGGATTAATGTGCGCATATTCTAAATCGGCTAAACTCTTTTGAGTAAACTTAGCTCCTTTAGGGAATAACAATTCCTTATAAACATTGTACACACCTTGAGATGTCTTACCGTTTACAATCTGGAATAATTTATCTACAAGCTCATTTTTTAGATTTGTAGTGGCAAGTTCATATCTCTTGTCTAATTTTTCTATTGCTGATTTTTCCTCAGCTTTAGTAGTTTTCTTAGCTCTAGAGAATAACTTAGTATCAATTACAACACCTTTAATAGATGGAGGAGTTTTTAATGATGCATCTTTAACATCACCAGCTTTATCTCCAAATATCGCACGCAGTAATTTCTCTTCCGGTGAAGGATCAGATTCTCCTTTCGGAGTAATTTTACCGATAAGGATATCGCCTTCTTTAACTTCAGCACCGATACGGATAATACCGTTCTCATCTAAATCTTTAGTAGCTTCTTCAGAAACGTTAGGGATATCTGGTGTTAATTCCTCTTCCCCGCGTTTCGTATCACGTACTTCCAATTCAAATTCTTCGATGTGTAATGAAGTAAAGATATCTTCACGAACAATACGCTCGTTAATTACGATCGCATCCTCAAAGTTATATCCTTGCCAAGGCATGAAAGCAACTTTTAAGTTTCTTCCTAATGCCAACTCACCATTTTCAGTAGCATAACCTTCACAAAGCACTTGTCCTTTAACAACTTTCTGACCTTTCTTAACGATTGGTTTCAAGTTGATACAAGTATTCTGGTTGGTTTTCTTGAATTTGATTAATTTATAAGTTTTGCTATCACCTTCAAACGATACTAAACGATCTCCATCGTTTCTTACATATTTAATAGTGATCTCATTTGCATCAACATATTCAACAACACCATCACCTTCAGCATTGATCAAAGTTCTTGAATCGCGGGCTACGCGACCTTCTAAACCTGTACCGACAATTGGAGCCTCAGGACGTAACAAAGGTACAGCCTGACGTTGCATGTTTGATCCCATCAATGCCCTGTTCGCATCATCATGCTCAAGGAAAGGAATTAAAGAAGCAGCGATTGAAGTAATCTGATTAGGTGCCACGTCCATTAAGTCTAATTTCTCAGGCTCAATAATCGGGAAGTCACCCTCATAACGTGCTTTTACACGAGGAGTAGTGAAATTACCTTTATCGTCATACTCAGCATTTGCTTGTGCAATTGTTTTACCATCTTCATCCTCAGCAGAAAGGTAAATAACCGGTTCATCAACAGACACAACACCATTATCTACTTTTTTATAAGGGGTTTCAATAAAACCTAAGTTGTTTATTTTCGCATGCACACAAAGAGACGAGATCAAACCGATGTTTGGTCCCTCTGGAGTTTCAATTGTACATAAACGACCGTAGTGAGTATAGTGAACGTCACGCACCTCGAAACCAGCACGCTCACGTGAAAGACCACCTGGGCCTAAGGCTGACAAACGACGCTTGTGCGTAATCTCTGCCAAAGGATTTGTCTGGTCCATGAACTGAGACAACTGGTTAGTACCAAAGAAAGAGTTAATAACCGACGATAACGTACGGGCATTAATTAAGTCTGTTGGAGTAAATACCTCGTTATCACGAATGTTCATACGCTCACGAATAGTACGCGCCATACGTGCTAAACCAACACCAAATTGAGCGTATAATTGCTCACCTACTGTACGAACACGACGATTCGACAAGTGATCAATATCATCCACTTCTTCTTTAGAGTTGATCAACTTGATCAGATATTTAACAATAGCAATAATATCAGCTTTTGTCAAAACCTTTACGTGATCAGGAGTATCCATTTTCAACTTACGGTTGATACGGTACCTACCTACATCACCTAGATCATAACGTTTATCCGAGAAGAACAAACGCTCGATAATACCTCTTGCAGTTTCCTCATCAGGTGGTTCTGCATTACGCAAAGCACGATAGATGTTTTCAACAGCCTCTTTTTCAGAGTTAGAAGTATCCTTTTGTAATGTATTATATATAATGGTATAATCAGCCTGGCTTGCACCATCATCTTTAGATAAGATAATAGTTTTAACACCAGCATCAATGATCATATCAATATGGTCATCTTCTAAAACAGTATCCCTGTCTAAGATCACTTCATTACGATCTATAGAAACTACCTCACCAGTATCTTCATCAACAAAATCTTCAACCCATTTTCTTAATACTCTTGCAGCAAGCTTACGACCGATATATTTCTTCAATCCCGATTTGCTAACCTTAACCTCATCAGCTAAGTCAAACAATTCAAGGATATCTTTATCAGAATCGTAACCAATGGCACGCAATAAGGTGGTAACCGGGAACTTTTTCTTACGATCGATGTATGCATACATGACGTTATTTACGTCGGTAGCAAACTCAATCCAAGATCCTTTGAAAGGAATTACACGGGCAGAATAAAGCTTAGTTCCGTTAGTGTGACGGCTTTGACCGAAGAACACACCCGGAGACCTGTGTAACTGAGAAACAATTACACGCTCTGCGCCGTTAATCACAAAAGTACCTTTAGGAGTCATATAAGGTATGGTTCCTAAATATACATCTTGAATGATCGTTTCAAAATCTTCGTGTTCAGCATCATTACAAGAAAGCTTAAGCTTTGCCTTTAATGGAACACTATAAGTTAACCCACGGTCAATACACTCAGGTATATCATAACGTGGTGGGTCAATAAAATAATCAAGGAACTCAAGAACAAAGATGTTTCTTGAATCGGTGATTGGGAAGTTTTCAGCAAACACCTTAAATAAACCCTCAGTGTGACGGTTATCTGAAGTTGTCTCGATCTGAAAAAATTCTCTGAATGATTGCAACTGCACATCTAGAAAATCTGGGTAATCTATGATATGCTTACTACGTGCAAAATTTACTCTTTGGTCGACTTTATTTGCCAATGGACTAAAGTTAATTTACTTTAAGAATAAACTATTTGTTTGGTTAGCCGTTAAACAATTCCACCAACCAAACAAGATGAAATGTTTATAAACAGGTATAGACTCCGACTATACAGTCGGAGTCTATGGTTAAAGTTATATTAAAATTAAGTGATTACTTAATTTCAACTACAGCTCCAGCTTCTTCTAATTGTTTTTTCAAAGCTTCTGCTTCGTCTTTAGCAACACCAGCTTTTAATTCTTTAGGTGCACCATCAACTAAGTCTTTAGCTTCTTTCAAACCTAAACCAGTTAAATCTTTTACCAATTTAACAACTGCTAATTTCTGACCACCAGCTTCTTTCAAGATTACATCGAAAGTTGATTTTTCTTCAGCCGCAGGAGCAGCATCACCAGCAGGGCCTGCAACAGCAACTGCAGCAGCAGCTGGTTCAATACCATACTCGTCTTTTAAGATTTGAGCTAATTCGTTAACTTCTTTAACTGTTAAGTTTACCAATTGCTCAGCAAACGCTTTTAAATCTGCCATTTTTATAGATTTTAAAAATTTACGTAAAAATAATTTGTTTAATATGAACTTTTAAGGTGTCCTTAACCTTCTCTTTCTTGAAGAGTTTTRACAATTCCTGCAATTTTGTTACCGCCAGACTGTAAAGCCGAAATAACGTTTTTAGCTGGTGACTGTAATAATCCAATGATATCTCCAATAAGCTCTTCTCTTGATTTCAAGCTTACTAAAGTATCTAATTGGTTGTCACCAATAAATACCGTTGAATCGATATATGCAGCTTTAAGCTGAGGTTTATCAGATCCTTTTCTCAAGGCTTTGATCAGCTTAGCTGGACCATTACCTACTGTTGAGAATAATAATGCTGATTGGCCTTTAAGCGCAACAAAGATCTCTGATGCATCGCCTTCTAATCCTTCAATCGCTTTTCTGATTAAAGTATTTTTAGCAACCTGCATTTCAATCCCACTTTCGAAACATTTGCGACGGATACTGTTTACTTTCTCAACAGATAAGCTTGATGTATCGGCAATATAAAAATTACCGAATTCCTGCATCTTCACTTGAAGAGCCGAAACGACTTCGTGTTTTTCTTCTCTGTTCATAATTAGATCCCCGCTACTGATTTAGTTTCGATTGCAATTCCAGGACTCATAGTTGAAGAAACATGTATGCTCTTAAAATAAGTTCCTTTTGCAGCAGATGGTTTTAGCTTAGAAATTACTTGAAGAACTTCTAAAGCATTTTCATATATTTTATCTGCTGGGAATGATACTTTTCCTACTGAAGCGTGTATAATACCACTTTTGTCAACTTTAAAATCAATCTTACCGCCTTTTACATCAGTTACTGCTTTACCAACTTCGTTAGTTACAGTACCTGATTTAGGGTTTGGCATAAGGTTACGTGGACCTAAAACGCGGCCCAGTTTACCTACTTTTGCCATACAAGCAGGAGTAGTGATAATAATGTCAACATCAGTCCATCCACCTTCAATCTTGGCTACATATTCGTCTAAACCTACAAAATCTGCGCCAGCCGCTTTAGCCTCTTCTTCCTTATCAGGAGTACAAAGAACTAAAACACGTACAGTTTTACCTGTACCATGTGGTAAAGTTGCAATACCACGTACCATTTGATTGGCTTTACGTGGATCTACACCTAAACTAACATCGATATCAACCGATGCATCAAATTTAGTAGTAGTTATTTCTTTAACCAAAGCAGCCGCATCCTTTAAAGAATACGTTTTACCAGATTCTAGTTTAGCATGTGCCTTTTTTTGATTTTTTGTTAATTTAGCCACTGTTGTAAACTGTTATTTGTTAATTAATTTGTCCAAGGCGCATCACCGCTAACGGTGATTCCCATACTGCGTGCTGTACCGGCAACCATACTCATTGCCGATTCGATAGTGAAAGCATTTAAATCAGTCATTTTATCTTCAGCAATTGACTTAACCTGATCCCAAGTCACCGAACCAACTTTTTTACGGTTGGGCTCAGCAGAACCACTCTGTAATTTAGTAGCATCCTTTAACTGGATAGCAACCGGAGGGGTTTTGATGATGAATTCGAAAGACTTGTCAGCATAAACAGTAATTACAACAGGTAATACTTTACCAGGCTTATCTTGGGTACGAGCATTGAATTGTTTGCAAAACTCCATTATGTTCACCCCCTTAGCACCTAAAGCAGGTCCTACTGGTGGCGATGGATTTGCAGCTCCACCCTTGATCTGTAATTTAACAAGTGCACTGACTTCTTTTGCCATTTTCTGTTTTTGTTAATTTGTAATACTCAATGTTAAAATGTTGGAAGCATGTAACAATTAAGATCTTTATTCTATTCCTTTTCTACTTGCATATAGTTAAGTTCTAACGGAGTTTTTCTTCCGAAGATCTTAACCATAACCTTTAATTTCTTTTTCTCTTCGTTAACCTCTTCAATAACGCCGGTAAAACCGTTAAACGGTCCATCCATTACTTTAACGTTCTCTCCAACATAATAAGCAACGTTCATGATCTCGCTTTGTTGGCTCATCTCATCAACTTTGCCTAAAATACGGTTAACTTCCGCTTGGCGCATAGGAACAGGATTTCCGCCCTTATCTCCTAAGAAACCAATAACGCTATTAACATTCTTAATAATATGTTCTAACTCACCATCTAAAATAGCTTCAATTAAAACATAGCCAGGATAAAAGTTGCGCTCTTTTGCAATTTTTTTCCCGTCTTTCATTTGGTAATATTTCTCCATCGGTATTAAAACCTGAGGAACCAAATGTGAAAACCCTAAACGGCTAATTTCAGAATCAATATACTGTTTTACTTTCTTCTCTTTTCCACTAACGGCCCTAACTACATACCATTTCAACTGATCGTTCATTTAGCTATATTAATTAGAAAGTGATTTATAAAAAGTATCCAAAACGAATGTAGAACCCTTATCCATTGCAAAAATAACACATGCAATAATAAGCGACGCTACCAAAACCAACACTGCAGAATTTTGCAATTCTCCCCATGTAGGCCAGGTAACCTTCTGGGTCATTTCTTCATATGATTCTTTAACAAATTGAACTACTTTAGCCATAATTAATTTTTTGCACGGGAACAAGGATTCGAACCCTGATCAAAGGTTTTGGAGACCTCTATTCTACCGTTGAACTATTCCCGTGTATAATTTTCGCTCTTCCAAGCGAATCGTTTTGCTATTAGAACAAAGTACTCAGGCTGTTAAAGCCCAAGTACTTTGCTTTATAAATTTGTCCGGTATCTTTTGGATACCTAAGAACTATTTTACAATTTCAGTTACCTGACCAGCACCTACTGTTCTACCACCCTCACGGATAGCGAAACGTAGACCTTTTTCCATTGCGATTGCGTTGATCAATTTAACATTGATAGTAACGTTGTCACCTGGCATAACCATTTCAGTTCCTTCAGCTAGTGTAATCTCACCAGTAACGTCTGTAG
>NZ_JBFTIZ010000111.1:6227-17899 GCF_056395165.1 Pedobacter sp. 10L46_2 | reverse complement strand
TCTCAATAGAGATTGGCCAATCCTGCTCTTTTAACATTGTTCTCGGATCCTGCGAATGAAACATTACACCGCTATTTAACAAAGTATAATCAGGGGCTCCTTTTTGCAGTTTTCCTACAAAACGATATTCAAATTTCAAATGATAATAAGAGAATGGCGTTTTATAATACAGGTGCGCAAACTGATCATTAAAATCTCCATATTGATCATACCGCACTTTAATGATACCATCTTCAACCCTAAAAGTATTTCCAAAATTCACACCAAATTCATGATGATGTACCTTTACAAACCAATCCTTAATGTCTTTACCATTAAACAAAGGGACCCAACCTTTTTTGTCATCAGATTGGTTTGAGCTTTGCTTAATTCCTCCGCAGCCTGCAAAAAGAAGACAAGAAATCAAGGCTATAAATGTATATTTTTTCATGTTATGTGTGGTTTATTTAGTTGGAGGCAAAATACAATAAAAAATTAAATATCCGATTCCTCCATGCTTTCAATGGAAGCAGGTTGAATCGCAAGCTTATATTTCTCTTCATCAAATTCGTTTTCGCTTTTGGCAATTACAATCGTTGCAATTCCATTTCCAATCATATTTGTTATAGCCCTGGCTTCAGACATAAACCTATCTACTCCTATTAAAATCCCTATATGTTCAACCGGCATTAGTTTCAAAGCGGTTAAGGTAGACACTAATACAATAAACCCACTGCCAGTAACCCCGGCAGCTCCTTTTGATGTGACCATCAAAACAGCAAGCACACCTAGCTGTTCTCCTATTGAAAGATCTACATTAAAGACCTGACACAAAAATATAACTGCCATAGAAAGATAAATTGCCGTTCCATCCAGATTAAAAGAATAACCGGTAGGTATAACCAAACCAACAACAGATTTATCACAACCAATGGCTTCCATTTTCTTCATCATACTAGGTAAAACAGACTCAGAAGAGGAAGTACCCAAAACAATCAGGATCTCCTGTCGAATATATTTCAAATACTCTAATAAGCTAAATTTATAAAACCTGCAGATGGCGTTTAGCACTACAAAAATAAATAAGAAACAGGTTAGATAAACTGAAYCCATTAGCTTCGCCATAGGCAACAACGTTTTTAATCCATAAGTACCAATGCTAAATGCCATCCCCCCAAAGGCACCCAACGGAGCAAGTCGCATCACTATCTTCATGATATTAAAAAATACCTTTGCCATTTTATCAAAAAAACTAAGCAATGGCTGCCCACTATCGCCAAGCTTATTTAAACCATAGCCAAATAAAATGGCAAAGAATAATATCTGTAAAATATCTCCTTTGCTAAAGGCCTCAAAAACATTATGAGGTATTATGTTCGCAAAAAACTCTAACCAATTAATTTTGCCTGCTTGTTCAGTATATGCTTTTATTTTACTCACATCACCCGTTGTAGGGTGAACACCAATCCCAGGCTTTAATAAATTGGCAACCACCATTCCAATTAAAATGGCTACAGTAGTAACCACCTCAAAATATAAAAGAGCTTTCCCTCCAACACGCCCAACTTTCTTCATATCGCCCATATGGGCTATTCCCAGAACTATTGTTAAAAATATGATGGGAGCAATGAGCATACTGATCATTTTAATAAAACTCTGGCTTATAAGTTCGGCATGTGGGGCGAAACCCGGGAAAAAAGTACCGACAATAATCCCTAAAGCAATAGCCACTAAAACCTGAAAAGTAAGATTCGAAAGGATAGATTTCATTATACTATAATAGTGAAATTTTGTTTAATGTATTAGCTTTATGGCATGGAAAGCGAAAACAAAAATCCTTACGTACAGTTCAACGGTAAAATCCTAAAGGATTGGAAAGACAATGGAGTAAAATACATCAAGCTTGTAGAGTTGGAAACCGACCTTACTGTTAAGTTTTTCGAGCTTATTCCGGATTCTGAGATTCCTGATTCCGGCGAAACAATATATCATATAGAATCAGATGATATTACCGAGCTTTTAGAGCCGGTAGCTAAAGTGAAATTTCTGGTACACGAAATCTATCTTGAAGAGGAGGAGTAAATGTATCCTGAACTTTTAGCCCACATTAAAAGATATGTACAACTTGAGTCGTATGAAGAGCAATTGTTATGCGATAGCATCGAGCTTAAAATACTTAAAAAGAAAGAGTATCTTCTGGAAGCAGGTAAATTATGCAAGGGAGATTATTTTATTGTCAAGGGCTGTTTAAGGCAATTTTACATTAATAAAAAACTGAACGAGCAGATTATAAACTTCGGTCTGGAAAACTGGTGGATAGCAGATCAGGACAGCCTACTGAACAAACAACCATCTACAACCAATATCCAGGCTATAGAACCCTCAGAACTTTTGTTTCTGAGTGAAAAGAATAAAACAGTCTTGTTCGAAAAAGTACCTCGATTGGAAAGTTACTTCCGCATAATGATGCAAAAAGCGTTTGTTGCCTCACAACGCCGGATAGGCTATATTTTTAACCAAACTGAAGAAGAACGTTACAGGCATTTCTCAAGTTTATTCCCTGATTTCATGCAACGTGTACCACAATACATGTTAGCTTCTTATCTAGGTTTTACTCCACAATTTCTTAGTCGCTTAAGAGCTAAAAAGCAATAAACTTTCTTAACCACAGTTCATTTTTCTAAGGTACTTTATTGCTCAACTTTGGTACAACAAAAACAAATAGTTATGAGTAATAGAATTAGAATTAACCAGGTAGAGCCAGCAGCTTACAAAGCAATGTTGGCGTTTGATAGTTATGTGGAACAAAGCAATCTTACCACTAAACATAAGGACCTCATCAAAATAAGGGCCTCTCAAATTAATGGATGTGCTTACTGTATCGATCTGCACACCCGCGATGCACGCAAAGCGGGTGAAACAGAACAAAGAATTTATGCCCTTAATGCATGGAGAGAAACTCCATTTTTTGATGAGCAGGAACGTGCCTTGTTAGCACTTACAGAAGAAGTAACTTTTATTAACAACAAAGTATCTAATGAAAGTTACAATAATGCTGCTGCACTTTTTGACCATGTTTACCTTGCTCAGATAATCATGGCCATAATTAGTATCAATGCGTGGAATAGAATTGGGATAAGCACCGGAATGGAGCCGAAATAACTACACCCCTTCCATACCGTATTGCTTTAGCACATCTGCCGGTACACCTTCCCAACGGTTAGGTACATTGCCAACATAACCGAGGTCCTTAATACCGATCTCGGTTGTAAAGAATCCTGAAGCAGTGAGGTCTCGCATCAAACTAAAGAAAGCCACACCTTGTTGCATTCCTGGTTTTACTTTCTTTGGATATGCAATGTCATCAACCATCTCAATTTGCTGAGTTGATGATGCATCTTTAAAAGTTTTCTGATAGCGGTTTAAACATTGCAGATCAAGCCACTTTAGTCCACCGCGCATCGGAGTTTGATGTCCTGGCATATCCTTAACAATGAACTCAATAAAATCAGGCACTTTGGCATCCGAAGCGCTTCCTGATTTGTCATCCTTAGGAATAATAATATCCGCTAAAAGCGTTATTGTTGCCATTTCATGTTCGGTAAAGAACTTCCATGAATTTAATTTCTTATCACGTTCTACTTCAAACTCCTGTCTTCCAGGTTGGGCTTCGCCATCAGCACCTTTGGCAACAACTTCCGGTTCTTTTCCCGGTTTACAGGCTTCAAGCACCACACCTGCGCTAATTGCAGTAAGGCCCAAAGCTTTTAATGAATCACGTCTGTTCATATATATCGATTTGAGATCAGCTAATGTTTAAGGTTTTCTTTTGTGCTAAAATGTACTCTGCAGTACGCATAGAAAGCGCAAGAATTGTCCAGGTAGCATTTTTATCACCTTGTTGTACAAAAGGAGCAGCATCTACTACAAAAAGATTTTTACAATCATGAGCCTGGCACCATCTGTTTAATGCAGATTTTTTAGGATCATCACCCATTCTTACCGTGCCAACTTCGTGTATAATCTTTCCGGGCGCTTCTAATCCGTAGCTTGTTTCCGCACCAGGAGGCTCAGAGGCAATTGCCCCCATTGCATGCATAATTTCCTTAAAGGTTTCCTGCATGTGTTTTGCTTGCTTTACTTCTTCCGGGGCCCATTTATAGTTAAATCTAAGTACCGGTATTCCGTATTTATCTACTACGTTTGGATCTATTTCGCAATAGTTACTTTCCCTGGCTATAGCGGTTCCTCTACCCGCCATCCCAACTTCGGTTCCATAAAAGCGCCTGTAATCATCCTTTAACCCAGCACCATATCCGCCGGCTTCTTTCATTTTACCGTCCCTACCAGGTATAGAACCGTTCATACCCTCTATGCCCCAGCCAAATCCATAACCAGGCATACTAAGTCCGCCACCATATTCTATGTGATAACCTCTTGGGAAATCAAGTTTTTTATTATCAAGCCACCATGGGGAATATATATGTATACTTCCGGCACCATCTTCGTTATATCTTTTGCGATCTACCAACTGAGGCAGGTATCCACTCATACTGGCTCCAGTAGAATCATGCAGGTATTTACCAACTATTCCACTACTATTCGCCAATCCGTCAGGATGGGCAGCAGATTTAGAATTAAGTAATAACCTTGCAGATTCACATGCACTGGCACCCAGAATAATGGTCTTACCTTTTACCTGGTATTCTTGCATATCCTTTGTATTTACATAAGATACTCCCGTTGCTTTTCCGCTTTTATCAGTTAACACCTCTCTTACCATCGCATTGGTAATAACAGTTAGGTTTCCTGTTTTTACTGCCGGAATCACCAGGCAAGACGATGATGAAAAGTCGGCATAAACTTTACATGATCTTCCGCACTGACCGCAATAAAAGCATTGCCCCCGATCTTTATTGTCTTTTAATGCTTCGGTAAGTACAGAACCTCTGCCAGGAATTACAGTTACCCCAACTTTTTGAGCTGCTTTTTTTATAAATAGTTCATTAAGTCTTGGTTTCGGAGGTGTCATAAATATCCCATCAGGCTCACTTTCTATGCCCTCTACTGTACCATAAAGACCAATCATCCTATCTACCCTATCATAAAAAGGTTTTAGCTCCTGGTAAGTAATAGGCCAGGGATCAGTTAGTCCATCCTTAGGTTTAAAATCATCTGGACCCATTCTCAAAGAGATACGACCCCAGTGATTTGTTCTTCCACCAAGCATTCTGGAACGAAACCAGGCAAACTCCGAATTATTTTTCTGAGTATATGGTTCTCCTTCTAGCTCCCATCCGCCATAAGCAGCATCAAAATCACCAAAGTGTCGGGTAGTACCCGCTCCTCTTCTTGGCGACTCCCATGGCCACTTCAGTTGTTGAGAGTCTATTCTCGGATCAAAATAAGCACCAGCTTCCAGCATTAAAACTTTCAAACCTGCATTGGCAAGTACATATCCGGTCATACCTCCTCCGGCACCTGATCCTACAATGACAGCATCATATTCGACGCCCGATTTCTTGATTTCAAATTCGCTCATTTATAATCTGATTTTTTTTTAAAATAACGATTTACGGAGCATTTTATTCCTAAAACCATTGTCTGTAACAACAATAATGGCTTAGGCTAAAATAAGCACTTAATAATAAGTAATATACAAATTTTAACAATCCACAGAAAAATTAGAACTTATTTATAACCACTCTAATTAAAGTCCATTATAGTCCATCGAGCTAACATTAATCATACAAAACTCATAATTAACAACATAACTATATAAATAAATCCATATGTCTAAATTTGCTTCAATGAAGGTAGATATTTGGTCGGACGTGCGTTGCCCGTTCTGTTATATAGGAAAAAGAAAATTTGAGGCCGCTCTGGAACAATTTGAGCATAAGGATAAAGTTGAAGTTGAATGGCATAGTTACGAGCTTGATCCACATGCTGAAACTGCTCCGGAAATTAGCTCTTATGATCATCTTGCCAACAGATATGGCAGATCAAGAGAATGGGCTATAGAAACTCATGAGCATGTAACAGAAACTGCTGCAGCAGTAGGTTTAGATTTCAATTTTGACATCTCGGTTGTAGCAAATTCTTTTGATGCCCACAGATTAATTCAACTGGCAAAGTCAATGGGACTGGGTGATGAAGCCGAAGAACAATTATTTAAAGCACATTTTACAGATGGCATTAATATCAGCGATCATCAATCACTAATTGAAATAGGCACAAAGATCGGTCTCGACAAATTATCTGTACAAACTATGCTGAACGGCACCGATTTTACAGACGAAGTAAGATATGATGAAAACGCCGCCCAAACCATCGGGATTAAAGGGGTTCCTTTTTTTATATTTAATCAGAAACTTGCTGTATCAGGAGCACAATCACCGGAAACGTTTTTAGGTGCGTTGAATCAGGCATTTCAAAATAACATCGAAAAATAAGCATTCTCTTTCAAAGTCTGGAATCTTTTGCCCCTGAAAAAGGGACAAAATTTCCTAGGCCTTTTCTGAGAAACTGATTTTTCAGGAAAACCCACCGTCTATTTTTTTAAATCTACTCACATATATCCATATCGCATAGCTAGTGCATCTTGCATAACTTATTTTCCAGAAAAAATCCTTGTTCTTCGAAGACATGCAGATTTTTCCCTTCAAAAATCTGAGGATGAGAAGAATCAAGAATTTTTTCCTCTTGTTTTAAACTGATGTAGAAATACCGGTAGAGTTAAATTGCAAATCGTACAATCTCTTGTAATACCCATCAAGTTTAAGTAATTGCTGGTGTGTTCCCATTTCCTTGATCTCGCCCTTCTCCAATACAAGAATTTTATCTGCTTTCTGTATAGTTGACAGGCGGTGTGCAATCACAATAGAAGTACGTCCCTTCATTAAGTTCTCTATAGCTCGTTGAATAAGCATTTCCGTTTCCGTATCTACAGAAGATGTAGCCTCATCAAGCACAAGAATAGCTGGATCGTAAACCAGCGCTCTGATAAAAGAAATCAATTGTGCCTGCCCTGCAGATAATGTTGCACCGCGCTCCATCACATTGTACTGATAACCTCCTGGTAATCGCTCAATAAAATCATGAGCCCCTACTTTTTTTGCGGCATCAACAACCTCTTCCATCGTAATCGCATCATTATTGAGCGTTATATTATTAAAAATGGTATCCGAAAAAAGGAAAACGTCCTGCAACACAGTCGCAATTTTATTCCTTAAATAACTTAATTCATAATCCTGTATTCTTGTTCCATCAACTTTAATCTCTCCTTTTTGAATTTCGTAAAAACGGTTCAAGATATTTATTGTCGAGGATTTCCCGGCACCGGTTGCTCCAACAAGGGCAACTGTTTTACCTGCTTCAACTTCAAAAGATATATCTTTCAATACATAATTCTCATCATTATATGCAAACCAAACCTTTTCAAAGGAAATATTGCCTTTCATGATTTCAGGAGCATAAGTACCTCTATCCTCTGTAACCTCATTCGTGTCCAAAACCTTAAATACACGTTCGGCACCAACCATACCCATTTGCAGGGTATTGAACTTATCCGCGAGCTCACGGATTGGTCTGAAAAGCATACCGATGTACATAATGAACTCGGTAATAATACCAGGTTTAATTGTTGGATTGCTAAGGATCGTTCTGGCTCCATACCATACTAACAAACCAAGTGACATAGCAGAAATAATTTCCACTACAGGAAAAAATATAGAGTAATACCAGTTAGAGCGGATGTTCGCATCGCGATAGCGTCCATTAATTTTCAAAAACTTATTATACTCTTGTTTCTCTCTGGCAAAATATTGAATAATTGAAACCCCGGTAATATGTTCTTGCAGATAGGTATTCAAGTTAGATACTTCCGTTCTGATTTCCTGAAAGGCAGATTTAATTGCTTTCTGAAAAATTGAAGTAGCAATAATAAGTAAAGGCATTGGCAATAAAACCACAAGTGTTAAGGCCCAATCTTCATATACCATCACGCCTATGATCACAATCACCATTAAAATATCGCCTATAATTACAATTAAACCTTCCGAGAAAATCTCAGCAATGGTTTCGAGATCCGAAACTGTCCGGGTAATTAACTGACCAATAGGTGTATTATCAAAGTACTTCAATCGCAACTTAGTAATATGATTAAACACATTTATTCTTAAATCACGAATTGCCGACTGCCCCAGCGTATTTGTAAGTAAGGTGTGGCTATACTGTACCCCGGTTTGAACAACAAGCAATACAAGCATTAGTATGGTCATATTTAGTAACCCGCTGTAATCTCCGGTAACAATGTGATGGTCCAGCGTATACCCGATAAGAATAGGTCTTAATGGAGCAAGAACAGCTAGGAGTATAGTAAGGATTACCGAAATTATAAAGATGCGCTGATACGGTTTTACATATTGAAAAACCCTTTTCAACAACCCTACATTAATTACATCACCGGTTATTTTAGACATATTTTATTTTACAAAAGGGTAGATTACGCTTACAAGATACAAACCACATGCAGGTACTGATTGTCCGGCATTACTTCTGTTCTTACTTTCTATTATTTCTTTAAATTGTTCCAGGTTAATTTCATTTTTACCAATCCGTACCAAGGTACCAACAATTGCGCGAACCATATTTCTTAAAAAGCGATCTGCTCTGATGGTAAACAATAAAGATTCATCCTTTACCTGAAAATGCGCTTCGGTAATTTTACAATTATTAGTAAATGTTTGCGTATTAGATTTACTGAAACAAGAGAAATCTGTATGTTTCAACAAAATCCCTGCAGCCTCATTCATTGCTGCAACATCAAGATCTCCTTTATATAGCCACGATCTATCTAGCTTAAATGGATCTTTATGAAAATGTATATGATAATGATAAGCTCTTTCTGTTGCACCAAAACGTGCATGGGCCGTATTTTCAACCTCAAAAATACGTTTCACTGATATTTGGTATGGCAATAGAGAATTTATACCTGTAACAGAACGTTCAAAATTCAATGGTTTAACTTCATTCGTTTCGTTATCTTGTACAATATCAAAGTGCGCATAAAATTGGGTAGCATGTACACCAGCATCTGTCCGTCCGCAGCCAAGTGTAACTATAGGTTGCCTAAAATACGTAGACAGCGCCTTGTCCAGGCATTCCTGTACAGTAACGGCATTAGGCTGTACTTGCCAGCCATGATAACTTGTTCCGTTGTACGACAATTCAATAAAATACCGTTGCATATTCAATTGTACAAAATTATCTTTTTAATCGGATATCGGATTGGTTACTATTTGCCTTTTAATATATTTGTTGAAATTATTGAACTGATATGATACAACGCGTACAATCTATATGGCTGCTTTTGGCTGCACTCACCCTAATCTGTCTGTTTTTCATTCCTTTAATAACTAAAAGTGTGAATAACACAGAGTATCTTTTATATCTTGATGGCCATCAGCAATCAATTAAGGGGGTAAATGACGCTAGTACCGCTGTCACCCCTTTGGGAGCAATGATCATAAATGGAGTTGCAGTATTAGTATGCCTTATTTGTATATTTCAGTTTAAAAATCGCGCTATGCAAAAGCGACTGATCATGATCAATATTGTGCTGATCGTTGTTACAGCCATTTTATCAGCTTTAAACGCTTCACTTTTACCGGGGGGAATAAACGGTTCGTCTATCCATTTCGGCTCTTCGCTATTCGTTCTGGCTATAATATTTTGTCTACTTTCAATACGTGGAATCCGTAAAGACGAGCAATTATTAAGGTCGGCCGACAGACTAAGATAATTAATTAGCTCATTTTTATTTAGTTACGTATCTGTAAAATACCAAATATTAAGCTTACCTTTGCGGCTTAATAAATTATTATACATGATAAACCCATTTAGTAAATTGGGGATAAGTGATGACGTTGTTAATGCTGTAAAGGATTTAGGTTTCGAAAATCCAACACCTATTCAGGAACAAAGTATTCCTGTACTGTTAGAGGGCAATAACGATTTTGTTGGTTTGGCCCAAACAGGAACAGGAAAAACAGCCGCATTTGGTTTGCCGCTGTTAGAATTGATAGACTTTAAAAGCAATAAGCCTCAGGCATTGATTTTATGCCCTACAAGAGAGCTTTGCTTGCAGATTACCAGCGACATCAAGAATTTCTCAAAAAACATCTCTGGTGCTAATGTAGTTGCCGTTTACGGTGGCGCAAACATTATGCAACAGTTGCGTGAAATTAGAAACGGTGTACAAATTGTAGTGGCTACACCCGGCCGTATGTTGGACATTATTGGCCGTAAGGCTATAGATTTCAGTAATGTGAAATTTGTAGTTTTAGATGAGGCTGATGAAATGTTAAACATGGGCTTCCAGGAAGACATCAACGACATCTTGTCAACAACTCCTGACGACAAAAAAACATGGTTATTCTCTGCAACTATGCCYCCAGAGGTTAGAAGAATAGCTAAAAATTACATGGATCAGCCGGTTGAGCTAACCATGGGAACAAAAAACACAGGTAATGTAAACATTGAACACGAATACTATATCGTTCGTGCAAGAGATAAATACGCTGCCTTAAAACGTATTGTAGATTTTAATCCTGAAATTTTTGCAGTAGTATTCTGCAAAACCAAATTGGATACTCAAGACGTTGCTGAACACTTAATTAAAGATGGCTACAATGCTGATGCATTGCATGGAGATCTTTCTCAGCAACAACGTGATAAAGTTATGCAACGTTTCCGCGATCGTAACATGCAGTTGCTTATTGCTACTGACGTTGCTGCACGTGGTATTGATGTAAATAACGTTACTCACGTAATCAATTACTCTTTACCTGACGAAATTGAAAGTTATACTCACCGTAGTGGCCGTACCGGTCGTGCAGGTAAAACAGGTATTTCAATCTGTATCGTTAACTCTAAAGAGATTGGTAAAATCCGTCAAATTGAAAGGATCATCGGTAAACAGTTTACTAAAGCTGAACTACCTACAGGTTTTGATGTTTGCGAAAAACAATTATTTGCTTTAGTACACAAAGTTCACAATGTTGAAGTTAACGAAAACCAAATCGAGCAGTACATGCCTCGTATTATGGATGAGTTTGCTGAACTAAGCAAAGATGAGGTAATTAAACGTTTTGCATCTTTAGAGTTTAACCGCTTTTTAGAGTATTACAAAAATGCACCTGATCTTAATTCATCTGCTGATGACAGAGGTGAGCGCGGCGAACGTGGTGAACGTGGAGAAAGAAGTCACAGAGGTAGCGAAGGTTACACTCGTTTATTTATAAACCTGGGTTCTGTTGATGATTTTACAAGAGGTGATCTATTATCTTTTGTATGTAACAATGGTAAAATCAGCGGAAAAAGCATTGGTAAAATTGACCTAAAAGGTGTTTATTCATTCTTTGAAGTTGAAAATGCAACTGTTGAGTCTTTATTCAACAACTTTAAAGGAGTTGAATTTAATAACCGTGGTGTAAGGATTGAAAAAACTGCAGATAGTGATGGTGGCGGTCGTAGTCGTGGTGGCTCAGGCGGTGGCAGACGTGAAGGCGGAAGCTATGGCGGTGGAAGACGCGAAGGCGGAGGAGAGAGAAGAAGCTACAGCGGTGGCGGTGGTGGAAGACGTGAAGGCGGAAACAGCAGCGGTGGTGGCGGTGGTTTCAGAGATTTCT
>NZ_JBFTIZ010000111.1:0-6160 GCF_056395165.1 Pedobacter sp. 10L46_2 | reverse complement strand
GGCGGAAGACGTGAAGGCGGAAACGACAGAAAACGCAGATCTTAATTATAGATCTTCTTTATAAGAAAAAAGCCCTCCAGAAATTCTGGAGGGCTTTTTTATAGGCGCTTAATGTTTTACTGGTCTATCTTTAATCTCAGAAGCCTTAAGATACACCTTAGCTCCTTTTTTATTAATGTAATACTTCTTATTCTTGCCGTCAATATATACATCTGTGCCATCAGGTGCCATTTTCCCTTTATAGGTCTGATCAACAACTTTAGCACTGCCTTTTACAGCTACTTCAGCCGTTTTGTTTCCTACCTTTTTCGCTGTTTTGCCTATTGCTTTACCAGTTTTATCGAGTGCCCCGCCTACTGTTTCCTTTTTCTTATCCTGTGCATTACTGTTAAAAGAAACGGCTGTGCATAGCGCCAGAGCTAATAAGCCCATCGCAAATTTTGTTTTCATAGTTATCTGTTTATATAAAAAACAACTATATCMACATTTTGTTTACTTAATTGAGTTGCTCTGTAAGCAAGCGCATTTCAATATGGGGCGAATGCTTTTCGTATAGAATAGCATAAACAGCCCTGCTAATTGGCATATCAACCTTATATTTCTTGTTTACATGGTGCATAGAATTTACCGCATAATAACCTTCGGCTACCATATTCATCTCTAATTGTGCTGATTTTACAGTATAACCTTTGCCAATCATATTGCCAAAAGTCCGATTACGGCTAAATTGAGAATATGCCGTAACCAGCAAATCTCCTAGATAGGCCGACTCTTTAATATCCCTCGAAATGGGATGAACGGCATCTACAAATCTTTTAATCTCCCTGATAGCATTAGATATTAACACCGCCTGGAAATTATCTCCATAACCTACGCCATGGCAAATCCCACTGGCTACGGCATAAATATTCTTCAGAACAGCAGCATATTCAGTACCAAAAATATCATCAGAAATATTGGTTTTAATATACCTTGTGGCCAACAACCTTGCAAAGATTGCGGCAAGCTCCAAATTGGTAGAAGCAATAGTTAGATAAGACAATTTCTCCAAAGCAACCTCTTCTGCATGGCAAGGCCCGCTTATAACTACTATATCTTCATACGGCACATTATATTTTTGATTAAGAAATTCACCAATGATTAGATTTTCATCTGGTACAATCCCCTTAATTGCGGAAATGATCTTCTTTCCCTTTAATTGTTCCGGGCTCACACCATCCAGTGTCTCCTTTAAAAATGCTGCCGGCACATTCAAAATGATGTACTCTGCCTTTTCAATAATATCAGAGATATTGTTGGATATATTATCTTCAGGAATTCTGATTTCAACAGAACTCAGATAATTCGGGTTATGCTTATACTTCTGCAAATGCGTTATCGATTCCTGATTGCGCATCCACCAATAGATTTCCTTAGCAGTAAAATTATCTGAAAGCATTTTTATGATTGCAGTAGCCCAACTACCGCCACCAATCATTGCAACTTTAGGTATCATAACTTATAAATAAAAAACCCCGGTTTATTGTTTTAAACCGGGGGCAATTTACTTATTTTAAATGACTGATATCGCTTACTTTCTATTTGGGAGCAGCAAACAATTGATCCTTAGTGGTTTTTTCTACTTTCATACCATCCTTTAATCTGTTTTGAATTGCAGAGTAAGGACCTGTTACCACTTCCTGATTCGCTTTAAGCCCGGATTTAATAATGATGTATTGATCATTTTGAATTCCTGTAGTAACCTCAGTACGTTTTACTGTGCCATTATTAAACACATATACATACTGTTTAATGGTTTTATCAGAAAGCTTAGATTTTTGTTTGTCTACATTTTGATCATTATCAGCAGGCTTTTCGGCTTTAGACTTATCTTCTGTAAATACAGATTGAATAGGAATTGCTAACCCTTTTAAAGATTCACTTTCGATATCCACTGTTGCAGACATTCCTGGTCTGAATGGAGATGGAAGATCTTTTGCTCCTCCCTTAATATTACTATATGATTCAGCTAAAATACGAACCTTAACGTTGAAATTCGTTACCTGATCCACAGTGCTTGTTGCGGTACCCACATCTTTAGATGAACTTGCTATTTCAGTTACAATGCCTTTAAATTTTGTATCGGCAAATGCATCAACCTCTATAATAGAGCTATCACCAACATTTACCCTGTTAATGTCGTTCTCATTCACATCCACGTTTACTTCCATAGATGACAAGTTGGAAATACGCATAATCTCTGTACCTGCCATTTGAGCTGTACCAAGAATACGATCTCCCAATTCAACTGACAATTTAGAGATAACTCCATCAACCGGAGCGTATATAGTAGCTTTAGCAAGGTTAGCTCCTGCCTCTTTAACATTAGCACCACCTTCCTGCAAGCTGTATTTTGCACTGGTAACCATAGCTTTCAACCTGGCGATATCGGCTAAGGCACCAAAATATTGCGCTTTGGCGGCATCAAATTCTGAAGCTGAGATCACTTTTTTAGTAAAAAGTTCCTGACTTCTTTTATAGCTGGCTTCAGTATTATCAAAATTTGCATTGGCTTGTTTCAACWGTTGCTCTGCAGCCACTACCTGGGCTTTCTGAGTATTATTTGAAGCTACAGCTCTTTCAAATCCTGACTGAAGTACATCTGGCCTAACTTTAATCAGCAATTGGCCTTTTTTAACCACATCACCTTCTTTAACCAAAAGTTCAGTAACCTCACCCGATACTTCAGAGCTTAGTTTTACTTCAGTTTCAGGCTGTACTTTTCCACTGGCAGTAACCGTTTCAACAACTTTTCTGTCAGCCGCCTTTTCAATCGTCACCTTCTCGGTCTTATCTCCTCCTATTAAGCCGGTAAATTTTGCTACCGCCAATAATACGAGAATAACTCCTATTGCAATTAGTATGGGTTTTAGTTTCATTTGAGTTTATTTATTTTTTTATCATTTATAATCAAGGGGCAATAAATTGTGCGAATTTATTATGCTGCTCCTAGAAAACTATTTGTTTACCTAAGTAATAGTCAATCACCTTTGCTTTAAAAAGCAAATCATACTTAGCTCTGATCATGTCTATTTCTGCTTTATTCTTATTTGTTAACGAAGTGTTGTAATCTAAAGAGTTAACTAAACCAACGTTATAACGTTGCTCAATTACCGAAAAGGCCTCTTTTCTGGCATTAAAAGTATTGGTTGTAGATTCATAAGTGCTTCCGGCAGCCTTTAGATCGGCTACTGCCTGATAAATAATCTTATTTAAGTTGTTTTTTGTCAGCTGTTCATCAGCCTGAGTTTGCAAAAAGTTAATTCTTGCTTTCTTTACCCCTATTCTAGATTGTAAGCCATTGAATATTGGAATACTCAAACCTATACCAACTCCTTTCGAAACATTGTTTTTTATCTGGTTACTAAAAGACAGATTCTGAACATTTGCCGGAAGATTATAATTATAGTTATAAAAAGATCCATAACTTCCGCTTAAAGTTAATCGTGGGTATAAACTACCTTTTGCTACATCGATCCCCTTTTTTGCGGAAGCAGTTTGAAGTGCTGCTAGCTTAATATCTGGGAAAAGATTTATTGCATCTGAATATACTTGCTCTGCATTGTAATTTGTAGATGGCTTATTGAATTCAGCTAGTACCGGCGCCTGTACATCGTATTTTGTCGAAGAGGGAATATCCATTAACTGGGCCAGGGTCAAATAAGAAATGCTAAGTGCATTTTCTGCAGTAGTAACATCCAACTGTGCCGTAGCAGTTTGTGATTTAGATTCTGCTAAATCAGCAAGTGTTTTATTTCCAACATCCAAAAGTTCTTGCTGTTGTTTCTGTTGTTGCTGTGCTACAGATAATTGTTGTTTTGCAGCAGATAAACGATCCTTATTATACAAAATCTCCATGTAAGAGGTAATTACCTGAAGAATTAGATCATTCTTAATTTTATCCGTATTGGCTTTTCCTGCCTCAAGAAGTATTTTATTTTGTTTGATCTGGTTTATTTTTGAAAGGCCATTAAACAAATCAAAACCTAAACTTGCTCCCGGACTAAAGCTATAATTCTGCGTATTCTCATAAATACCCGTATTACCGAGATTATTACGTCCCCAGCCCATATTCTGATCAGCACCTGCATTCAATGTTGGATATAGCGCTAATTTTGATTGCTTCAAATTTTGACCGGCAAGATCCTCACTGTACTGTGATTTTTTTACCTGAAGGTTGTTATGTAAAGTTTCTTCTATTGCTTGTTGTATGGTAATAATCTCTTGAGCGTTAGATTTTTGCACAAAACCCGTAATAAAGATAAGAGAGAGTGCTAAGGTTAATTTGGGCAATGTACTATAAGGGTTAATTTTTTTCATAATTTAGTTTTCACAATATTAATATAAACAACTTATTCGTTTTGTAAATTTTCAGGTACAACAACTGCATTTTATTGCTTCTTCTCTTCCTCTATTTTCTCTTAAGGCTTAAAAGAAGCCAATAAAATTAAAATTTTCTCTAAGTTTGGGCATGTACCTGATAAAATCCCCGCTTTTATTAAAATGGTATTACCCATCATTAACCTGGCACAAGAACCGGGATCAAAAAGTTATTTATTTAACCTTTGACGATGGACCCATACCAGATGTTACAGACTTTGCATTAAAAACTTTAAAAAGCTTTAACGCAAAAGCAACATTCTTTTGCATCGGAGATAATATTCACAAACATCCTGATATTTTTGAGAAGATAAAGAACGAAGGCCATCGCATCGGCAACCATACTTTTAACCATTTAAAAGGATGGAAAACGCCGGATGAAATATACACTAAAAACTTCCAAAAGTGTCAGGAATTAACTAACACGAATTTATTTCGTCCACCTTACGGCAGAATTAAAAAATCTCAGATCACCAACATCCGTGCAATGAACCCGGAAACTCAAATCATTATGTGGGATGTACTTAGCGGCGATTTTGACATCAACCTGGCACCTCACAAGTGCTTCAACAATGTGATTAAGCATACAAGCAACGGGTCTATTGTAGTTTTTCACGACAGTTTGAAAGCCTACGACCGGATGTATTATGCATTACCAAGAGTGTTGAAACATTTTTCTGAACTGGGTTATCGTTTCGATTCTCTTTAATTTTTCATGATCTGAACAGCTAAGGTTAGGCCAAAACACAAAAACAATTTAACACCCTAAAAAACAGATAATTATAAGCACTACAAAAAATAAAAGTGTTCATAAATGGACAGCAGTGTTCAGAAATGATCGCAACTATTTTGCAGATATTTAAGCCATTAAGTCTGTTACATTATTTAGAATAGGTATAAATAATATAATGATATGCAGATGATGTCCTACCCCTGTTTTTTTTTGTAAATTCGCTACAAAATAATAAGAATAACTTACCCTTTTAACACATATTATCAATGGCTTTTGATATAGAAATGATCAAAAAGGTGTATGCAAACTTTGGCCCCCGCGTTGAGGCGGCCCGTAAATTAGTAGGCAGACCTTTAACACTCTCAGAAAAAATCCTTTACGCCCACCTTTGGGATGGAAATACAAATACCGCTTACACAAGAGGTACTGATTATGTAGATTTTGCTCCTGACCGTGTGGCCATGCAAGATGCTACTGCACAAATGGCTTTATTGCAATTTATGCAGGCAGGCAGACCAAAAGTTGCTGTTCCTTCTACTGTTCATTGCGATCACCTGATCACTGCAAAGAATGGTGCTGAAATTGACTTACCAGCTGCAAACACTGAAAGCAAGGAAGTATTTGATTTCTTAGCTTCGGTTTCAAACAAATATGGTATTGGTTTCTGGAAACCAGGTGCAGGTATTATTCACCAGGTTGTTTTAGAAAACTATGCTTTTCCGGGTGGAATGATGATAGGTACCGACTCTCACACTGTAAATGCAGGTGGTTTAGGTATGGTTGCGATAGGTGTTGGTGGTGCTGATGCTTGTGATGTAATGGCAGGATTACCGTGGGAACTAAAATTCCCTAAATTAATAGGCATCAAACTTACCGGAAAATTAAGTGGATGGGTATCTGCTAAGGATGTAATCCTTAAAGTTGCAGGTATTCTTACTGTAAAAGGTGGAACTGGTGCAATTGTTGAATATTTTGGCGAAGGCGCAACAAGCATGAGCTGTACCGGTA
>NZ_JBFTIZ010000110.1:1374-13049 GCF_056395165.1 Pedobacter sp. 10L46_2 | reverse complement strand
AGGGTATAGGGGTCATTATAGAATTTCTGAAAATCAGGAATGTTTGGATGACCAGGGTAAGGCGCATAAAAATGTGTAGCGCTTTTGGTATCGTTACGCCATACCAACACATAGCTCATTCTTATTTTATCATTTTTCATTACTTTAAGCAGCACATCGTTCCACCAGTTTGGATTGGTAAGCGATTCCAATCCGGTTTCGGTAAAGGCAGCGAGCTTACCGTTCTTTTGAGCGTATGCCGAAACGATGCGGAGTTTCTTTATGGCAGCATCCAGATTGTATTTGCCATCGCGTCCCATATCACCATAATTATCCGTTCCAAGCATATCTACCCATTCTTTACCAGGAAAACGTTCCAAATATTGCTGTTCAGAATTGAATAGATTATCGGGAGAAAATGCATAAATAAAGTTGTGCACACCGGCCGTATCACGTAAATAAGAAACAGTAAATTTCCATAGGGATTTAAATTCATCAACTGTACAATGTGATTTTCCCCACCAGAACCAGTCGCCATCAAACTCATGATAAGGTCTGAAAATTACGGGTACTAGGTTGCCATCCGGAGCTTTAAGACTTTTTGCCCAATCAGCAATATCGTTAAGGATTTTGATATACTTATCGTGCGCTTTGCCTCCTGGAATAATGTACCCGACAGCAGGTAAAGAAACCGAGTCTTTCCAGTAAAAGTCTCCTTCTGAAACCGGGTTAGAGAAATGCCAGGCTATAGTGGTAACCCCGCCTCTGTTATAGGTATCTATAACATTCTTTCTTAGGTGTTCTTTTGTTTTCCCAATCTGAGCCTCCGATTGTCCGGTTAATCCAGACAGATCGATTCCAATAACAGCTGGATGAGATCCAACAACTGATTTAACATCTGAACGATCAGCATCACCAGACCAGCCATGGCCATATTCAGTAGCATGCTGATGCCCGAATAAAGTATGCTTTTCGGATAATTTGTATAGGTTATCGAAAAGAGCCTTCGTCTCTTTTGTTGCCAAAGGATCAATGAGGTTACGTTGCTGGGCTATTGCCTGGCCTACAAGCAACATCGGGAGAATGATAAAGAAGTACTTCAGGTTCATAAAATTGTAATTTACAATAGCGTACTATTTACTATGAATTAGTAAAAGTATTGTACTGAATATTCCTTAATGCTAAAAAATGGGGTTCCAAATGTTAAACATCGGAATAAAGAATGTCTGTTTTAAGATAAGGCTCCGGCATTTGTACCGGTTTATGTTTCCATCTGCGATGGCTCCATAACCAGTAAGCAGGTTCATCTTTAATAATCTCTTCAAGAAACTGCGTATGCAATCTGGTGATCTCAAATTCTTCAGTATCCATTGGATTCAAACAGAGGGGCACACAATCAACCTCATAATGCCCGCGCTTTAGAACCTTAACTCTTAAATAAAAAATAGGGCGATTGGTTTTTTTTGCAATTTTCTCTATCCCAAGTTGAATGTATGCCGGTTGGTTTAAGAATGTTCTGCAGTAATGCAGTTCCCTTATTGATGGTGATTGATCATTACCAAAACTAAAAATACTTGGTGTATTTTTGCTGGCTTGAATAGCCCTTAGGGTTTGTCGCATTGGGATGAGTTTGTTCCCAAACTTACTGCGGGTTTCGCGAAACCATTTATCAAATATTGAATTATTTAAGGGCTTATAAATTGGGTAATGATCAGCAGAAAAGTTTAAGCCTATCCCTAAAGTTCCCCATTCCCAATTACCATAATGTGCTGAACAAACTAATACACTTTCTCCTTTATTTAGATATTCATTTACCAGCTCTTTGTTTTTAAAAACAAACCGTTTTCTTATTTGCGCTTCAGAGATGTTAATCATCTTAATCACTTCAAATATCAGGCTGGATAAATATCTGTAGTACTTCTTTTCAATTACGATAATTTCTTTCAGTTCCTTTTCGGGAAACGAATTACAGAGATTTTCTCTTACTACCTGCCTGCGATAGCCAAAAACATAATAGAGCAGGAAGTAAGCTGCATCTGCCCAAATGTATAGAAACGATAATGGCAGCAGGGATAATACAGCTAAAAAAAACGTCCCTAAATGAGAAATGCTCTTTTTAAACATACTACAATGATTTTCTACAAAATTAAAAGCTTAACCAAAAGGTTTTGCCATAAAAATGTTAGATTACTATTTTTTTTTAAAGCCCCTGTTACTGATGCAATCCGCCGTTTTTAAACAAGTCGTAAGCAGTTTGGTAATTTGCTATTGCCTGATCTATTACGGTTTTAGACAGCTTATCAGGGATTTGCTCATTACTTGATTTGCGATACAAAAAGGTTTCTGTAACCTTATGAGGACCTAATATGACCAAACTATCCTTCTTTAAATAAGCTAGTTTCTGATAAGTACCTAAAACTGCTCGGGGCTGATAGGTCGGATTTAATACATTCTGACCATACAGGTTGCTTTCATAATTCCATCCCAAAAGGCTAAACAATGTTGGATAAAGATCAATTTGTGAACAAAGCTTATCTATTACCATTTTGCCCTTTACAGGTAAATTTAAAACGATGCACGGAATGTGGTATTTGTCGATATCAATTTCATTCTTTCCGGCACTGGCGGCACAGTGATCCGCCACTATTATCACAATCGTATTCTTATACCATGCTTTCTTTTCAATATTTTTAAGGAATGTTGCAATGGCATAATCTGTGTAACGAACTGCACCTTCCCTATTGCCTTGTTTCATATCTACTTTTCCCGCTGGAAAGGTAAAAGGCCTATGATTTGAGGTTGTCATTACAAAACTGTAAAATGGCTTCCCTGCCTTATCATCGGCATCTGAGCCCCTTATAACTGCATCAAAAAGATCTCCGTCCGAAACTCCCCAGGCATTTTCAAAATGAATCTGATCATCCTGAATGATCGTTCTTTTTGTCAAATAACTATCTCCAATTTTGATATTTCTTCCCCTGTCTGTAATGTTAAAGCCGTTACTGCCAAAATATTCGTTCATATTGTCGAAGTAGCCATCCCCGCCATAATAGAATGTCCTGGTGTATCCCTCTTTTTCAAAGATATGGCCCACGGTTGTCAGGTTTTCATTTCCCTGTCTTCTTACAATACTGCTACCAGGCGTTGGAGGTATGGATAAGCTTAGCGCTTCCATACCTCTAACTGTACGGGTACCTGTTGCATACATATTTGTAAACATTAGATTCTTATCGGCAAGAGAATCAAGTACGGGTGTTAGTTTCTGTGTATTGCCAAAATGCGCAAGAAAACTGGCACTTAGGCTTTCAACAGTAATCATGATTACGTTTGGTTTATAAACCTGACCACCGTTTTGGATATTCCTTTTAATTGAGTTTCCATCATTTACAAAAGTGCTCTGCTGATCCTTTAGCTCACTTCTCATTATACCAAACGCCTCATTTAAAGGGAGTAAAGCATAAAAATGGTTATAATTTAACTCGTTGTTTTTAAACGCTGCAAAAATGGAATAAATACCTGCTTTTGATAGTTCATTTTCGTATCGGTTGGTACTTGATTCGGCAAAGGAATTTGTTAGGAAAAAGGCATATAATGACGTAATAACAAGCAAAATCCCGGTTATAACTGCCCTACTCTTAAATGCGACAACAGATTGGAAAACATTTTTAAAAATCCTCTTCTTTGCAAAAAGCCACATTACCAATAACACCATTACCAATACTCCACCAATTAATAATGGCAGCGGATATGATTCATTTATGTTGTTGATGACTTCATAAGTATAAACAAGATAATCCACAGCAATGAAGTTGAACCTGCTTTCAAACTCTTGCCAGAAAGTAAGTTCAGCAAAAAATGAAAAGAAAGAGATAAGAAGGATTATAAAAAGAGCCACATAAGTAATGATCTTATTTGCAATTGAAGCCGACCATCTATCTGGAAGTATAAGTAAATATAAGCTGTACAAAGTGGTTAAAAAGAGACCTACTCCAAAATCATAAACAAAACCGAGCAGGTAAATTCTTAATACACCTAAGAATGAAAAGTCCGTTTTGCCAATCGAATCAATAAACAAAACAGTACGGATCAGGAAGGAGATAAAAACAAAAATGGCTAAAAAAGAAAATAAGACGCTATATCTGCCCTTAAATAGTTTACTTATCATATAAAATTTTATATAAAAAGCAAAGGTAGATTGGAATTCTGTTTGAATTCTGAACTTAAGCTGTGTATGCCAGTTCGCCTCTTTCTGTCAGCATGATCATAACACTTTCTATGCTGTAATTCAATTTATGAAAAATAAGGTTTTCTTCTCGCTCTTCGTGGGTAAGAAAACTGATAAGATCTTTAAACCGAACAACTCCAATGTATTTTTTATTATAAAAAACAGGCATTGTATATAGCTCCTGCTTAAGCATTATATCTATTACCTCAATCACCAATTGCTCAGAATGCAGCCCGACATGCCTATCGGACCCACATTCTAACAAAAATACTTCTTTACCCTGTACATTAACCCCCATTACTTTGATAAATTTGATAAGGATATCAAATTATTTCGCAAAATTAGCGCCACCAACAACAAATAAGAGCCAAAATAAGGTTTAAAAATACCCGATGAGGACATTTTTTATGAAATTAAGAAAAAAATGCACAATAATTAACGAGATAGCTCCCCATACTTGTTCATTTTAGTATGAAAGAAGTAATTTATCGCTTTGGAGTTGAGACAGATTGGGTTGAAGAATTGGCCGTTAACCTTGGCGGATTTGTACGCGGCAATTTTATCATTGTTCCTGATGATATATTAACGGGCACTTATTATACGCTTCAAATAAGCGAAAACATTACGGTTATGCTGGTAGATGTGATTTATCATCAGGATGTGTTGTACAAAGTCAGGAATATTAAAAATGATTTTGCAGGAATATATTTCAATCTTACTGAAGGAGATCTGGTTCACGTTATGGATGATATTTCACGGTCGGTGGGGCGATGGAATTACAATCTGGCGATTACAGATAGTCAACTTGATATAGATTTTGTAATAAAGTCCGGAAGTAAATCGTACGGCATTTCACTTTTCTTAAAGAAGCATATTCTAAGAGAATATCTATCCAAAACAGGTATCCTTGATGAGGTACTAAACAGAGTTTTTGATCAGAAGCAAAATACCCTTCTGCATTATGCCCATATGAGTAGCAACAGTTGGCATATCATCAATGAGTTCAGGAAAAGCACTCCAGGAAGCATATCTTTCAACCTCCTATTAAGTGGTTTGGCTTACAACTTGCTGGCAGATTGCCTGGATAACATCATGAAAAGAGAAATAATGATTAGCAAAGTTCTTCGTACAGATCTTGCAATGATATTAAACTCACAAACAAGCCTGATTAAAAAACAAGAGGGCATTTTCCCCGGAATAACTTCGTTAGCTGCTGAGGCAAATATGTCGGCAACAAAATACAAGAAACTATATAAAAAAATCACCGGCCAAACTCCTAATGCCTTCTTCCTAAACAACAAGCTTGAACTTGCAAGAGATTTACTTGGATCCGGACAGTATACCATTAGAGAATTGGCCGAAAAATTAAATTTCACAAGCACCTCTCATTTATCAGAGCAATTTAAAAGCTACTTTGGGATGTCGCCTAAAGAATATGCAGCATCATTGTAATGGCAACAGGAAAACAAATATCAATTCCTCATGATATAGCTCAAGGCTGTTCTTATTTTATGGAGGTAATGCCCGGATTAATGGCCCTTGTTGTTGATTTTACTTTGCAAAGAAGTGTTGAACTAAACCAAGTAGTAAATGCGGAAGACTTTTACATTGCCTATTATGATCTAAGCGATGAAATTGATATTCAAAAAATTAACCACAGCAAAGTTAATTATCATTCGAAATTGGGAATGATTGTGGTCGATGCCACATTAAAAAGCAGCTATACCCCTTCTTTTAAAATGTATTCATTCTGGTTGCTCATAGCTAAACCCCTGCTTCAAAAGTATCTGTTAGGATCTATAGGTGGTCCTAAAATGGGGCAAAATAACACAATCGTTTTTACAAGCCACATGGACAGTCGCACCCGTCTTTGTATTCTTAAACTCAGAACGCGAAATTATAACGACCCATCATTTGAACTTTCTTTGCGTGGAACCTCATTGCAGGTTTTTGCATACCTGGTAGAACGTATAAATGAAAATGACCTGGTATTAGGGAAACTTTCTGAATTAGATACTGCGCAGATCATCAAAACTCAAACTTATCTGATGGAGCAACTTTTGGGAGCATTTCCCGGAATAGATTTTTTGGCTTACATGGCCGGCATGTCTATTTCTAAATATAAGAAGCTGTTTAAGAGAATATTTAAGGAAAGCCCCAACAGTTTCTTTATTCGCGAAAAATTAAACCTTGCACAAGAGCTCTTGAAAAGTGGAAATTTTAATACAATAAATGAGGTAGGCAATGAACTTGGATATTTAAAACCGGGATACTTTGCTGCGATCTACAAAAATCAATTTGGACAATTACCTGGAGAAGTTTTTGTGAAAAACAGGTTATAAAGAAGCCAATTGCTTACCGGTTAAACCAGCTTCTTGAGATCATTAAAGCAAAAGCATTATAATAAAAACCCGTATATATTCTTATGTTTGAGTCAAAAGAGATCCAAATGAATATAGAAATACATCAAACAGGAGAAATAAGAATTGCAGAGGTCGTCTCTGATAAAGTCCTGATTAAGAATCCGGAAGAAGGATTACAGTTACTGGCAGATTTATACTACCAGGATGTTGATAGAATTATCCTTCAGGAACAAAATATATGTACTGAGTTCTTTGATCTGAAAACAGGTATTGCAGGAGAAATTCTTCAAAAATTCTCAAATTACAGGGTTCGCCTTGCTATTGTTGGTGACTTCAGTAAATACCAAAGCAAAAGTATGAAAGACTTTATTTACGAAAGCAACAAAGGCAAACAAGTAAATTTTGTAGGCAGCTCGGAAGACGCAATTGCAAAACTAAATCAATAATTATACACAGATTACTAATATTTAGTAATCTGTGCCACAATAACCTCAGGCGCTATTGTAATAAAATGCCCCTGCCCCTCTTTTATTACAATTTTTAATTTCCCACCAAGCTTCTTGTAATGTTGTTCTATTACCTTAGTATGCTCCTTAAACCAAGGGTCCTGACTTCCAGAAACAATTAACAAGGGCACAGCTTCCTTTGCAATCAGACTAAGTCCATCGAACAGATTCTTTTTGGTCATCAAACTGCGCATCACCGGATTTACAGCATAAATGGCAGAAACTTTTTCCGGATTTTCCATTGCCCATGCAAAACATTCCCCTGCATTAACTCCTGATCCTTCTAATATTGGTTTCTTGGAGAATCCATGATCAGTTAGCATTTTATAAACCCCATCCCACTGTTCCATTACTGCACCTGATTGTGCGGTAAGCGGGGTAATAACAATATGATATCCTTGAGCCAGCAAAGCCTGATCTACCAGGGCATTTCTGTCCATCCGATCACTTCTAAAAACCCATGGTTTGCCTTCAGCGGCTTTATTAGGTGCTATAATAATCATTGAAGACACCCCATAGCGGCTCTTTCCTTTAACTTCATATTGCTCATAATAAGGTGTATAACCGGGGCCTCTGGCGGTCATCCATGTATTTTCTTCTTTTAAATACAGGTAGCTGCTTTGAGTATTATAGTAATAAGACTTGATGAAGTCATCATCAATAAAATCTGGCAATGGCGCTGCTTTAGCAACATTTTTAACAACCCAGTCTACAATAGGACCTGGGTTGCGCAGACTGTGCGGATGATGAGCTGTCCCGTCTTTAACCAGAACAGTCATTCTCCCACCCATTTGTAAATAAATATTTTCAATAGACAGCGTATTTTTTTCATACAGAAAATCTTCGGAACCGCAGATACTTAATAAAGGAACATCGTGTCTAGCAAGCTCTGCTATTTTTGCCAGACTTTCTGGCATGATTGCAGCGTTGTCTCCATAAATACAAGATACCTGATCAGGGTGATTTACAGACCAGGCATAGGCATTAATAGCTCCTCTACTCATTCCACCAAAGGCCGGTTTTTTTGAAAACCCATGTTCCTTGGTTAAAAAGGCATACCATGCATCCCATTGTCTGCCAGCATCGCAGTTAATGTATCCTATAAAAAAACCTTTTTTTAACAACTCGATTTCCGACTGGGGTTCATGATCCCAATAGAATCCTCTCCATGACCAGGGATTTCCTGCGGCTGCAGTTTTTGGTACAACAACCAGACAGCGCACCTTCCCTTTTACCTCAACATTAATCCCGAAACCCTCACTTTCAACAGCTTTAAATGGAGTTATTTCCAAGCTGAGTGTATCCATTAGAAAATCATATCGGTCAAATCCCCTCCAGGTAGTTTTATCGCCTGAAAAACCGGTTGTAGTTAACTGAGCCTGAGTTATGTTAAAAATTGATGTACAGATAAACAGTACAAAAATAAGTGCAATAATTTTTCGCATCCGTGGTTTTATTTGGTTATGGTCTTGTAAGCAAAAAAACTAAATCTGGTTAATATTTACTTAATAATCCATTAATCAGAAAATCTTTATCAATTTATGTGGAGATAAAAATTAGCATATATTTGAAGGTACTCATCATTATATGAAGAAATTTGCAGAAATTCTATGTTTAATTGTCGCTTTCGCGACATACGGTTGTTCAAGTACTAGCGTAGAACAAGATAACACCAAAACATTATATCGCGCTATAAGTAAAGATGATACTGCTACTTTTAAAATAAACATTACTGACAAGGAGTTCTTCGGGCAGCTTGAAATAAATTACCATGGTCTCTATAAAGATTCCGGTGATGTAACCGGAATTGTAAAAGGAGACGAACTAAAGGGAACTTATCGCTTTCAGCATTATGGAGTTGAGACATGGCACAAGGCTCCCATAGCATTGTTAAAAAAAGACGGAAAGTTAATTATGGGCGAAGGTTCAATGGAAATTTATATGAACATACGTTACTTCAAAAAAAACGTTCCAATCAATTATCAAGACGCAAAGTTTGTGTTTGAAAAGATGAAGTAAACAATTAGCCGTGAATGGCTTCCTTATTGCCGAAACTTTGTATAAGCTCACCTTCAAATTCAAGCCATTCTTTCCATCTTTTATCCACATCAATATCAATGGTATATTTGCGGGCGAAGTTCAGAAAAGTAGTATAGTGGCCAGCTTCTGACACCATCAGGTCATAATAGAATTTTGCAAGTTCTTCATCTTTGATGTTTTGCGACAGTACGCGGAAGCGCTCACAACTTCTGGCTTCAATCATCGCCGCAAATAAAAGACGGTCAATAAAAGCCGAGTTTCTGCTTCCATCCCTTCGACTGAATTTAACCAATTGACCAACATAGTCGTCTTTACGCTCACGACCAAGTGTATACCCACGTTTCTCAATTATATCAACCACCATCTTAAAGTGTTGCATTTCTTCAATAGCAATAGCTGTTAATTCCTGCACCAAATCCATATGTTCTGAATTATTGGCGATCAGGGTAATGGCATTCGTTGCTGCTTTTTGTTCACACCAGGCATGGTCAGTCAAAATCTCTTCTAAATTCGATTCAGCAATGTTTGCCCACCGCGGGTCCGTCAATAATTTTAATCCAAGCATGGTAATAAATATCTTCTTTAGGCCAAAATTAGTAAGATTTGCTTACTCTTCCGTACGCTTTTCCAGATCTTTTATACTAACAGTAATCATTTTACCCATTGGTTTGCTATCGAGGTAAGTTAAAACCCTTAAATGATCTGCTCCTTTTGGTACTGTAAGGGTATCGGTATACTTTGGAGAGAAGTTATCCGGATAAGTATTATCAAACGTATAATAGATGTCTAATTTCTTTATCTCGGTAGCTAATGCAATACGCAGCGTTTTATTAACAGTGTCTTTTAAAGGTTTTATTGTGGCATCATACACACTTCTTGCATAGTTGATATTTGCTACATCATACCTTTCAAGATTATGCTCCATACGGGAGATAAAGCTATCCCATCCCTTGTTTTCTTTTTGCGACCAGAAAACTTCAGCCAAGGCAAAGGCACGGGGCCAGGTCATGTATTCTACATGGCGGTAATTCGGAACAGATTCTGTCCACAAATTGCCCTGACCTCCTAATATCAGTGAAGGATCAGGTATTTCAGCCGGAATGGGTTCAAAATTATAACAACTTGATAAGGTAAGCATAGAATAAGTTGGTGGTTCTGCAGCTGGGTCTCCCTGATAAAGATCAAGATAACAATTATCGGCAGGAGTCATTATCACATGGTGATTCATTTTTGCTGCTTCGATGCCTCCTTTCATTCCTCTCCAGCTCATTACCGTAGCTTCGGGTGCCAATCCACCTTCCAGAATTTCGTCCCACCCCATCATTTTTTTGCCTTTAGACTTAACGATGTTTTCCATACGCCTGATGAAATAACTTTGCAGTTCTTCCGGGGTTTTCAGGTTTTCGTCCTTCATTCTTTTCTTGCATTTTTTGCAGTCTTTCCAAAATCCCTTAAAACATTCGTCACCACCAATATGGATATACTGACCGGGGAAAAGCGCTGCCACTTCTCCCAATACTTTTTCCATAAACACGAAACTTTCCTCGTTACCCGGACATAATGCATTGTCATCAACACCATAAAAGGTATTGCCAACATTTACCTTAAAGGGCCCGCCTGTGCATGACAAGTTCGGATAAGCAGCAAGTGCAGCTAAACTGTGTCCGGGAACATCAATTTCGGGCAGGATGGTTACAAAACGTTGCTGAGCATATTTAACAATTTCCTTAACATCTTCCTGGGTATAATACCCTCCATAATCTGCAACCTCATTTGCCCCTTGTGGATCACGTTTCCACCATAAGCCCATTCTTGGAGCACGCCAGGCCCCTACTTCAATAAGTTGTGGTAAGCTTTTAATTTCTATCCTCCATCCCTGATCATCAGTTAAATGCCAATGAAATACATTCATTTTGTATTTAGCAAGCTGGTTGATGTATTTTTTAACCACTTCTTTTGGGAAATAATGCCTGCTTACATCAAGCATTAAACCCCTCCATCCAAATCTTGGATAGTCTGTTATTTTAACGCAGGGTATAGACCATACTTTATTTTTAATAATCTCTGCACTTTCTATTTCTTTTGGCAACAGTTGCATTAAAGTTTGCATGCCATAAAAAAGACCTGCAGGCTTGTTTGCCTGGATAGTAATCTTGGCTGGCTTAACATCTAAAGTATACCCTTCTTCGCCTATCTGCTTATTGTAAGCTTTGTTCATAGCTAACTGAATGGTTGAAACTCCCCCCGATGCGTGACTTAATGTAAAGCCTGTTGGCACTTTGATCATAGCAGCGAATAATTCTGCTATTTCTTTATTTGCAGGAGCTGCAATCAGTTTAGTAGTCTTGCTTATTTTGAAGCTACCTGGAAGCCTTTGAAACTTTACTGGCTGCGGAATTAGGGCCGGAACACCTTCTACGGCAAATATATTTATGGAGAATAGCATGCAAAGCGTAAATATTGCTATCCTCAAGTATCTGAAATTCATATTTAGTGGATTAGGTAAGCCTTCATAATTTAAAGGTTTGGACAACTAAGATAATTATTTACATTACAATAAAC
>NZ_JBFTIZ010000110.1:0-1345 GCF_056395165.1 Pedobacter sp. 10L46_2 | reverse complement strand
ACAAAGTTCAATTGTTACTTATTTGATGGGGGAACTTAAATACAAGTATACCAGAAAACAAGAACTGGTTCATGGACTGATACATGGTATTGGAGTCGTATTTGGCGTTAGTGGCCTCCCGGTATTAGTAGGAATTGCAACCGCTCACAACAATGTCCCGGCAATTGTCGGCGCCGGAATATACGGCTTTTGCTTTATGCTTTTATTTACTTGCTCAATGGTATACCACCTGGCCCTGGAACCGGCAGTAAAAAGATTATTCGAAATCTTTGATCACATTAGTATTTATTTCCTGATTGCCGGAACCTACACTCCTTTCCTACTCATCTATATGAACAACCATTTCGGTATCACCCTGCTTTCGGTATTATGGGGACTAACGCTTTTAGGTGTATTTTTTAAAATATGGTTTACGGGCAAGTTTAATATAGTGTCAACAATTATTTACTTGCTTATGGGCTGGATGATGGTTATTGGAGGCAATAGATTCTTTTCAGTGCTTCCGGAATCTGTGGTCATTATGCTTTTTATCGGTGCGGCATTATATTCGGCCGGAACTATTGTCTACCTATTTGGTAAACGATCATATACGCATTCCTTATGGCACGCAATGGTACTTGCCGCAGCAATTTGCCATTATGTAGCCGTATTGCTTTCTATGTAGAAAAAAAATAGTAAAAAATAATTACCAGATTTGGGTGATATTTATGTCCAAACTGGCACATACTATTAAAACATAGTTGCAATGGTTACAAAACTCAATAAAGATAAAGTAAGCACAGATAATGAAGCTTTGCTGATGTCGCTGTACCAGGATACTTTTCCTCTTGTAGCAAGCCATGTGAGTAGAATGGGCGGATCATTTGATGAAGCCAAAGATATTTTTCAGGATGCGCTGATCATTTATTATGAAAAAGTAAAGCATGCTAAGATAGTGCTTAAACATAGCGAAAAAGCATACCTTTTTGGCATTACCAAATATCTTTGGAATAAACGGTACAAAGAAACCAGCAAGCAGCTGCCTCTTGATCAATTGAATATTGAACTAGATGAAGACGCAGCCCCGGCTGATTCTGTCTATGAAGAGGTATCTTCTTCCAGATTACTTCATTTGATGCAAACGGCAGGTCAGAAATGTATGCAGCTCCTAAGCGCTTTTTATTATGAAAAGCTGAATATGGAAACACTGGCTGAACGATTTGGATTTTCAAGCGCCCGGTCAGCAACTGTTCAGAAATTTAAATGCCTCGAAAAAATAAAAGAAACTGTAAAAGAAAAATCATTGGAATATGAAGACATCATGGAATGAGCTGCGATTAATAGAGGATTTTCTTTTATCTGATAC
>NZ_JBFTIZ010000109.1:0-11833 GCF_056395165.1 Pedobacter sp. 10L46_2 | reverse complement strand
ACGAAGCACTTGCATCAAGTGCATCCTCTCCTATCGGATTAACGTTATCTTTACTTGTTTTATTGATTGTTATAGGTTTTATTCTGCAACGATGGGTTGTACTTAGGAAACTTAGTTTTAAAGCTAGTCCGATCTGGTTACGGGGAATTGCCGTTATCATATTGGTTTTTTTAAATTTTCTCTTGATACGTGGCGGGTTAGGCGGTTCTCCAATTAATCAAAGCATGGCCTACTTTTCCAAAGAACAGGTTTTAAATCATGCTGCAGTAAATACAGAGTGGAACCTGTTGTCGAGCGCCCTTGCTGCCCGCATGACCAAGAATAACCCTTATAACTATTTAAGCAAGCAAGCAGCCGATGCAAATATTAAGGAACTTTATACTCCGGCAAAGGACACTACCATCAACATACTTACCACTAAACGACCAAATGTAGTCCTGGTAATCATTGAAAGCTTTACTGCAGATCTAACCAAAACACTGGGCAACGAGGATGGTATTACGCCTAACTTTGATACGCTAATACACAAAGGAGTGCTTTTTAGTAATATTTATTCCTCTGGTAGCAGAACTGACAAAGGATTGGTAGCCACTTTAGCTGGCTTCCCTACCCTTGCCGCTGGCAGCATAGTAAAATGGCCTGAAAAAATGCAGAAAATTCCCGGCATCTCTCAGCCATTTTTTAAAAACGGGTATCAAACCTCTTTTTTTTATGGTGGAGAATCCGAATTCGACAATTACAAGGCATTTATTTTAAGTCACAATTACCAAAAGTTGATTGACAAAAATAATTTTAAAGGTGGAAAAGTAACCAAATGGGGACAATTTGATGAGGCGGTTTTTGACAGGCAGATTGAGGATCTTAATAAAGAAAAGCAACCTTTCTTCTCTACCCTGCTTACCCTTACCAATCATGAACCTTATGCGCTTCCGGGCAATTACAAGTTTGGACAGGCTGATAACGTTACAAAATTTAAAAGCACCGCACATTATACCGATTCCTGTATCAACGCTTATTTAAACAATGCAAAAAAGGAAAGCTGGTATAAAAATACACTCTTTGTATTTATTGCAGACCATGGTCACCTTTTACCTAAAAATAGTCACGAAATTTATGTTCCTCAACGTTATCATGTACCCTTATTATTCTATGGAGATGTGATTAAAGACGAATGTAAGGGCAAAAAATTTGAAGATGTAGGAAGTCAGGCTGATGTGGCTGCCACAATACTTGGCCAGTTGGATATCAGTGCAAAGGAATTTGTCTGGAGCAAGAACCTCTTAAACCCTTATGCAAAACATTTTGCATTTTTTAGCTGGGATAATGGAATGGGCTTTATTGATAACCAGCAATGTGTTACTTTTGACAATGTGGGGAAGACCATATTATACAACAGCAATCCTAAAGATAAGGACCTAACTTTAAAAACCCTTAACACCGCCAAATCATACCTACAAAACGTTTATCAGCAATTTATAGAACTATAAAAATGAACTTCAAACACATTTTTTTTAAACTGGCTTTAGTCTTAGTTTTAGGACTTTTTGGAAAAGCCAATGCTCAGGATATCAAATGGGCAAAAGATGGCAATTCATACTATGAGGTGAGCCAAGGTGAAATTGTATCAATAAGCCTTCCTCTTAATGAAAGAAAAACCATTGTGAGCCGAAACTTGCTTTATTCAAGCGGTAATACAGGACTTGGTGAGATCAAAAGTTTTGAAATATCTGAAGACGGCACAAAAGTTTTACTTTACACCAATAGTAAAAAGGTTTGGCGCTATGAAACACGTGGAGATTACTTCGTTGCCGATCTGAAAACCAATCAACTTACTCAGGTGGGAAAAGATAAACCTGCCTCTTCGTTAATGTTTGCCAAGTTTTCTCCTGATGGGAATAAGGTTGCCTATGTAAGTAAGCACAACCTATATGTTGATGACTTAACGAGCAAAACGAGTAAAGCCTTAACTACTGATGGTACTGAAAGATTAATAAACGGAACTTTTGATTGGGTATATGAAGAAGAATTTGATTGCAGAGATGGATTCAGATGGAGCCCTGATGGTCAATCTATCGCCTATTGGCAAATTGATGCTACCAAAATCAAAAACTTTTTGATGATAGACAATACAGATTCTATTTATTCTTTTACTATCCCTGTAGAATATCCTAAAGTTGGAGAAAACCCATCGTCATGCAAAGTCGGTATCGTTAATATCGCCTCAGCAAAAACCAACTGGTTAGAAGTACCCGGCGATCAGATCCAAAATTATATTCCTAGAATGGACTGGATCCCTTCTAGCAATGAAGTGATTTTACAACAATTAAACAGAGAACAAAATGTAAGTAAACTATTTGTTGCTGATGCAAGCTCTGGTCAGGTAAAAAATATTTATACCGAAACGGATAAAGCATGGATTGATGTAGCGAAGGGATGGGACTGGATAAATGACGGAAAAGAGTTTATTTGGATGAGTGAAAGTGATGGCTGGCGTCACCTTTACCGCATCAGTAAAGATGGTAAAAAGCATACGCTGATTACACAAGGTAATTACGATGTTATCGAGAAATCATTAATAGATGAGAAAAACGGTCAGATCTATTTTATTGCCTCTCCAACAAATGCTACCCAGAAATATTTGTTTAAGACTAAGCTTAGCGGTGGAAAAGCAGAAATGGTTACCCCTTCTATACTAAAAGGTACCCACTCTTACGAGATATCTCCAAATGGAGTATTTGCGCGCCATACTTACCAAAGTGCTTCAGTACCTCCAATTACGGAATGGATGAAACTTACCACCTTAAATCCATTGACCATGGAAGGTAGTGTTACCAATCAGCTTGGACGAATGAGACCGCCAAAGAACAAAGTGGAATTCTTTAAAGTAACTACTGAAGATGGAATTGAATTGGATGGCTGGATGAAGAAACCGGATAATTTTGACCAGACAAAAAAGTACCCGGTTGTATTTTATGTTTACGGTGAGCCTGCTTCGCAAACTGTAACCGATACTTATGGTGCAGGTCGCAACTGGCTTTATGCTGGTGACATGCCTAAAGATGGCTACATCTATATTTCTGTTGAAAACAGAGGCGCCCCTGCTCCCAAAGGCAGAGAATGGCGTAAAAGTGTTTTCCAAAAAATAGGTACCTTAAATATTCGCGACCAGGCTATGGCTGCAAAAAAAATAATGGAATGGCCGTTTGTAGATAAAAACAGGGTAGCTGTTTGGGGATGGAGCGGTGGCGGCTCATCAACCTTAAACTTAATGTTCCAGTATCCGGAAATATACAAAACCGGCATCGCTATTGCAGCAGTAGGAAATCAGTTAACTTATGATAATGTGTATCAGGAAAGATATATGGGATCTCCATTAAAAACTAAAGAGGCCTATGTTAAAGGCTCTCCTATCACTTACGCTAAAAACCTACAAGGCAAGCTTTTATACATACATGGAACCGGTGACGACAATGTGCATTACCAAAATGCAGAGATGCTGATTAATGAACTAATCAAGAATAGAAAAGTATTTCAACTGATGTCGTACCCTAACAGGACCCATAGCATTAACGAAGGCGAAGGCACATCTGAGCACCTTGCGCTTACTTACACCGAATTCTTACAAAGGAATTGCCCTCCGGGAGGCAAATAATGTAAAGAAGTGACTGTATCATTAATACGATCGCAAAACAAATAGCATGATTTAGATTAATGATACAGTCTCTTTTTTAAAACCTTTTTGACCTGTATATCGTTTATATAATTGGGACATTTACAAGACAAAAACACCCAAAAAATACTGCATATTTGCCCAAAATCATGTAAAAAAGAAGATAGCATACATTTTTTTGTGCTTCCGAATGTTAGTTTTGCATAATTATGGCTCATAATTTGATAGTGTGTGATCGCTATCAGAAACCTGATAATAACACTCTAAATCGAACAATAGATATTAAGGCATATACATGGAGAAAAAAGCTGAGAGCCAGGAAACCTTAAATGATGAAGTAAAAACTCCTGGTAAGTTATCCAGGACGTTTATAACGCTTTATGACGTTTTTCAGTTTATTGGACGCTTCTTTAAAGAAGGCTTCTTGCCTCCTTACGAGGGAAAAGAACTAATGAAACAGTGTTATGACATTGGCTATCGTTCTTTAGCGTTGATCTCTTTAACCGGATTTATTACAGGTATCGTATTTACAAAGCAATCCAGACCGTCGCTTGCTGAATTTGGCGCCACTTCATGGCTTCCATCATTAGTAGGTATTGCACTGCTACGAACATTAGCGCCATTACTAACTTCGCTTATAGCAGCAGGAAAAGTAGGATCTAGTATTGGCGCCGAGCTGGGCTCAATGAGGGTTACAGAACAAATAGATGCTATGGAAGTATCGGCAACCAATCCATTCAAATTTCTGGTAACAACAAGGGTGCTTGCATCAACAATTACGATTCCTATTCTTACCTTTTATACCGCTATGGTTGGAATGCTGGGCGCATTACTAAATGTTTCTCTAAGTGAAGGCACAAGCGCAAAGGCATTCTTTCAATCGTCTCTTGAATCGATTACCTTTTTAGACATTACCGCGTCTACTATTAAAGCCGTGATATTTGGTTTTACAATTGGAATGGTGGGTTGCTACCAGGGATATAATTCATCAAAAGGAACTGAAGGTGTAGGTAAAGCGGCGAATTCGGCAGTGGTTATTGGTATGTTCCTTATATTTATCGAGGAAGTAGTTTCCGTACAGTTTTTTGGTTTATTCAGGACTTAATTTTTAAACTATGAAAGAAAAGAAGCCCTTGTCTGAACAAGAAAAAGTAATAGAAATTAATGGCCTGTATAAGTCTTTCGGCAATTACCATGTATTAAGGGGAGTAGATTTAGAACTTTATAAGCGCGAAAACCTGGTTGTGCTTGGAAAGTCAGGTACGGGTAAATCTGTATTGATAAAAATTGTGGTCGGCCTATTAGCCCCAGACCATGGGGATGTTAGGGTACTTAACCAGCATGTTGATCAGATCACTTATAAAGAACTGCTTGCTTTAAGATTAAAAGTAGGATTTTCATTCCAAAACAGTGCATTGTATGATAGTATGACTGTTAGAGAAAACCTGGTTTTCCCTTTAATCAGAAATCAGAAAAAGTTAACAAAGGGAGAAATAACCAGTGCGGTTGAAGAGATGCTGGATGCAGTTGGACTACTCCATACCATTAACCAGATGCCTTCGGAATTATCAGGCGGCCAAAGAAAAAGGATAGGTATTGCCAGAACATTGATCTTACGGCCTGAAATTATGCTTTATGATGAACCTACAGCCGGACTTGATCCGATAACCTGTTTGGAAATCAATAGCCTGATTAATGAAGTACAGGAGCGCTTTCATACCAGTTCGATCATCATTACCCATGATTTAACCTGTGCAAAAGCAGTTGGTAATAGAGTAGCCATGTTACTGGATGGCAAATTTGAGCGTCAGGGTACTTTCGAAGACGTGTTTAATACAAATGATGAACGGGTAAAACCATTTTACGATTACAATTTTATTCAATAGAAATTATGCAGGCAACAGACACACGCCGTAAGATTATAGTTGGAGCGTTTATTCTCCTGGGCATAGCGATATTTATTTTAGGGGTTTTCACATTGGGAAGTCAGAAAAAAGCATTCGTAAAGAGCTTTACAGTTGATGTTGTTTTCAACGATATTCAAGGACTTAAAACCGGTAATAATGTATGGTTTTCCGGTGTAAAAATAGGCACAATAAAAAAGATCCAATTTTATGGTACTTCACAGGTACAGGTTTTCCTTAATATTGAAGAAGAAGCACACAAATACATTCATAAGGATGCATCTGCCAGCATTAGTTCTGATGGACTAATTGGGAATAAAATCATCGTAATTACAGGTGGAACGCCAAAGTTCCCATTTGTAGAGGATGGAGACAGGCTAAGAGTAAATACCACTTTATCGACAGACGACATCATGAAAACATTCCAGGTGAACAACAAAAACCTGGTAGAGGTAACTTCTGATTTTAAGATTCTTGCCAAAAGCCTTGTTGAAGGAAAAGGCACAGCAGGCGCACTACTTACCGACGAACAGATAGCTACTGATTTTAAAGCGATTGTGGTAAACTTGAAGAACACCACAGCATCGGCAAACAAGATGGCAGCAGAATTGGATAAATTCTCAAAAACATTAAATACAAAAGGTGGTTTGGCCGACAAACTGCTTACTGATACTGCTGTTTTTGCCAAACTTCAGGCCTCTGTAAACGAATTACAGAAAACGGCAAGTTCAGCAGCCACACTTACAGAAAACCTGAATAAAGCATCTGGAAAATTAACACAGACAGACAATGCAGTTGGTGTATTGCTAAATGATCAAAAGACTGCAGAGCAGGTAAAATCAATTATGCTAAACATGGAAACCAGCAGCAAAAAGCTAGATGAAAATCTGGAAGCATTACAACATAATTTTCTTTTAAGAGGCTTCTTTAAAAAGAAAGCCAAAGCGGAAGCCGCGGCAGCAGAAACTAAAAAAGAATAATACCAGCCATTGAGGCTATCTAAAGTATATTTTAAAAGTAGTTCCCTTATTTACAACACTACTTACTGTTACTTTACCTCCCATGGCATCAATCTGATTCTTTGTAATAAAAAGCCCTACTCCTTTTGAGTCGGGCTTTTTATTAAAGGTCTTATACAATCCATAAAGTTCTTCGCCATATTTCTCCAAGTCTATTCCTATCCCGTTATCAGAAATCTGTAAAACAGTTTGGGAGTCCTCAATAAAGGAATCCAATTCAACAACCGGATTTCTGTCAGGATGGCTATATCTGATCGAATTAAAAATAAAATTTAATAAAATACTTTCCAGATAGGCAGGATTATAATTCACAATAACATCCTTAGGAACATTATTTTTAATAATGGCATTTTTTAAAACGATTTGATCATTCAATATATCAATGGTTTTATTAATGTAATTACTCAAACTTAGCCGCTCTTTTATCACATCTATACTGGTTTGGATGCTAACTACTTTATTCAAATTCAGCATGGTTTCATTTAACAGGCCTGATACAGTTTTAAGTACTTCAATCAGCTCAATCCTTTCCTCTTCAGAACTGGTCTGCCCTATTAAATTGGTAATAGCCTGAATATTAGAAGTATGCGATCTTAAGTTATGAGAAACGATATACGAAAAATTCAGGAGCCTTTTATTTTGCTCTGTAACCAGGTTAAATGAATGATTTAAGGCATCCTGGGCATGTTTATTCTCTCCCACATCAATCATTATACCCCTTAATAAAACTGGGTTATTATTCTCAGAGATTACGTTTACAATATCTCTTAGCCACACTATTGTCCCGTCCTTAGCAATCATCCTGTATTCAAAGTCATGCTGAATATTTTTTCTGGTAGAAACAGTACAATATTCAATAGCCCAGTCTTTATCATCAGGGTAAATGTGATCGGCCCAGAAAGTTGGAGACGACAACCATTCCTCAACAGAATAGCCTAAAATATCTTCAACCTTTTTGCTAATAAATGTAAATTCAAAAGTATTGGGGTCTGCTTCCCATACAATCCCATCAATGGTATTTATTAAAGATTCGATTCTCAATTGAGAATCCAGAACGATCTTTTCAGCAGCCTTCCGATCAGTAACATCCTCAATAATTACAATGTGGTTGGTTGGTTCACCATTATCATTCCACAAAGGTGTTTCCACAATATTACACCACTTTGTGTACCCCTCTTTGTGCAGATATTTTTTTTGAACTCTATATTCTTTAACACTTCCATTATTAAAATACTTAACATCGGCCCTCACTCCATTTGGGTGATTTGGGAGGGTTATGTTTTGAAAGCTCAAATTCAGCAATTCAGATTCTTTATACCCCAGTATATCACATAATTTCTTGTTCACCTGTAAAAACCTACCATCAGTTGGGGTTACTAAAGCTATACCAATAGCTGCCTGATCAAATATTGTTTTAAATTTTGTTTCTGTATTTATCAGTTTCAATTGCTGACTATCTACCAGGTTCTGTAGCTCAGTAGTTTTTTTAACTACCTGAACAACCAGCAAACTGGATAAAATGGCCAAACCAATACCAAAAAGCAAAGGATATATCAATTGAAAAGGGATTATCCTTTCGTGAGCGTTAATAACATAAAGCTTCCAATTGGTGCCAGCAAAAGATGTAGATTGATGATCTTGACCAAGAAAGTCCCTATCGCCTTTTAAAAAAAACTCCTCTTTTCCGGTAGCTATATCAACATTTGAAAATTGAAAGTAAAAATTATTGTTTTTATTATTATAAACACCAATACTATTAAAGAACGCATCTTGCTTAATCACTACAGCAGAAAAGCCCCAGAACCTATTTTCGCGGTATATCGGTAATCGGCCAACAATCCCCATTCCTCCTTGCTGTAATTCGTAAGGGCCGGCATAATACATCATTTTTGAGGCTATCGATTTGGTAGCCATTAACCTTGATTCTTCAGATTTTTTAAAAAGATCCAGATTCAATGCCAATTCATTGCCTTTCTTTGGATAGAGATACTTTATGATACCGTTAGGTAATAATTCTAACGCCTTATAATCAGAGTTGGATGCTATTAATCTATCCGCAACAGCATCAAAATTCTTTGGAATGCCCTTATCATTTAAGGTCATAGCAAGTGTTAAAGTAGCAGTATAGCCATTGTTCAATACCAATTGAACATTCTGCTTTACTACATTAAGTGCATTGGCCATCTCCAGGCGCCTACCCTCTTTAATTATCTGATATCTCTGAATTACCAATAAGCCTATCAGCAATAGCAAAAAAAAGAACACACACAAGCCAATCACTTTGGGCTTGCCTGACAGCCGCCCAATACACGCTGTAAATTTTTCTTTGAGACGCATCGCTTGTTCTTAAACAAATATAACTTTTTACTAACAAACTATTATCCAAGTTTATTTACTTTAGTAGCTATAAAAGCATATATGATTTTTTTAGAAAACGAACATATAAAAGCATCTTTAACAACTAAAGGTGCAGAACTACAAAAGCTAACGAGCAAAGAAACAGGCAGGAACTACTTATGGGATGGTAATCCGGATTATTGGGGTAAGTTTAGTCCTATACTTTTTCCAATAGTAGGCGCCATTAAAAATAACACTTACCTATTTGAGGGTAAAGAATATACACTACCACGACATGGTTTTGCAAGAGACAATCAATTTGAAGCTGAACAGATCAGTAACACAGAAGTTGTATTTACGCTTATCCAAAACGAAGAAACTCTAAAGGTTTATCCCTTCGATTTTAAACTAAAGCTGCACTATAAAATTACTGATGCAAGTTTATCCTGCACTTATATTGTTTTAAATCCAGGGAATAAAGAACTTCTTTTTTCAGTTGGCGGACATCCGGCCTTTGCCATACCAACCAATGAGCATATAAGCTACGATGATTATTTTTTAGAATTCAATAAGGACGAAAATCTTGTTTATTACAAAATCAATAGTGATCTGATTGATGAAGAAACCGAAATAATACATCTGCAGGATCACTCCTTACCCCTTACTCATCAGCTTTTTTATAAGGATGCGCTGGTATTTAAAACACTTAAAAGTGACTGTATATCAATTAAGAACCATAAAGACTCACATGGTTTACATTTTACCTTTAAGGATTTTCCGTTTTTTGGGATCTGGGCGGCTAAAGATGCAGATTTTGTGTGCCTGGAGCCGTGGTGTGGTATTGCCGATGGAATAAACCACAATCAGAACCTTAAAGATAAAGAAGGAATTATAGCACTGCCTCCAAAAGGGAACTGGGAACGCAGCTGGTCTATTGTGTGTTTTTAATCCTGTAAGGGCAATTCAACTATAAATGTAGAGCCTTTATCATGGCCATCACTTTCGGCCCAGATGCTGCCTCCGTGCGCCTCAACCAATACTCTTACTATAGAAAGGCCTAAACCAGTTGAGTTTTCGCCACCCGTAGGTTGTGCACTTAACCTGGTAAAACGTTGATACAACCTATTTTTGTCATCATCTGTAAGCCCCTGTCCCTCATCCTTTACCTCTATACGAACCTTATCTGGTAATTTCTTAACACGCACTTCTATATTTGTATTTGCCGGGGAATACTTGATTGCATTATTAATCAGATTATCCAGTATTTCCGACAATTTACCCTCATCGCCTAACAATATTACATCGTCCTGAGCGATAAAATTTAAGGTCTGATCCTTTCTTTCTGCAAGCGGGAGATTCATAGAAACCACATTGCTAACCAGAGAAGATAAATTCAGTTTAATCAGTAGCAACTGCACTTTACCTGCCTCTGCAGTACCGGAAAGCAGCAATTCATCAATAATACGAACCATATTTAAGCTGGCAGTTTTTATCTGTTCGCACATCTTGTCTACCATTTCCGGATCACCCTTTTTTAGTTTTATTAGATCTGCCCGCACAGGTATAGTAGTTAGCGGGTTTTTCAAATCATGTGCGGTAGTATTTAAGATTTGATTATGTTGTATTGCTGCAAGCCTTGATGCAAGCTTAACCTCAATCTGATCCATAACAAGATCCCTTAAATCACTTAAAATTGATTCTTCTTCAGGGCCAAATTTTCTTGGTTCACTATCAATAATGCAAAAAGCACCAAGGTTATAATTATCTGTCGTTTTTAGTGGAAGTGCTGCATAAAACCTCACGTCAAGGTTGCCCAGAGTCATCGAAGTATCTTCTATTGTGTATAAACCTTCAGAAAGCACTGCATTTGCACAAAGACCAACTTCGCGGCTTACCTCCTTAATATCTATACCATATTTTGATTTGAACCAGATTCTATCTTTATCAACAATACTAATAATAGCTACCGGCACATTAAATAGTTTTGCAGCTAATCTTGTTAGCTTATCAAAAGAACCATCAGGTGGAGTATCCAGAATTTCATAGCGGTGTAAGGCTTTTATTCGCTCTTCCTCAATTGAGAATTTACTTTGACTTAATTCTATGGCCATTTGAGACTAAATTGGAATTCATAAATTGGCTGTCAGTGCAATATAATACAATTCCAGATTAAACTGAAAGTTTATATTATTTAATTACAACGGTTTTTTTACTGGTCGAGTATGCATTAAAGACTCCCAGGGCTTTGTTATTAAAATTAGAAGGCGGATTAGCTGGTGCTACCGGCGGGCCACCTGCACCAGAATTTTGCCCTAAGCTATAAAAGTACTTGTAAACATTTCTATCAATGCATTGAAATTCAACCTCAATGGTATCTCCGCGAACCAGATCATTCAGGTCATAAAATATCACATTTGCGGCTTTATTACCATCATCAAATCGATCCTCACTTACTGCATCCTCCTCTATCTTACCTTTTACAGTTAAAATATATCGGTATTGATTTTGAATATCTTTTGGGTCATTATAATTAGCTGCCACATAAGTATTCTTTTCCCCAAAAAAACTAAAATCCTTAAAAGTCAATGAATCAAGTGGAACTTTAACTGGCATGGTAGAGCTGGCTGTATAAATTTTACCTTCGTAAGTAACATCTAATGTGTACTTCTTACCCGACTGCCCTCTAAATTTAGGACTTTGATACACACCTTTAGATACCTCAACATATTCCATAGTAGTTCCTTCTTCATTTCTCACGATCACTTTTGCACCCGAAACCGAATTAAATCTGTTGGGATCAGTAAAATCATATGTTTTAGAAACCATTATCAAATGGTTCTCAACTTTATCGCTAAGCCCTCCGTATATCACCAGTTGTGGCGCTGCATTGTCTAGCTTTAGAT